>CANRGL010000027.1 GCA_947630145.1 uncultured Clostridia bacterium
ATTTTTGGGGGTAAGGGGGAACTATGCCTTTTTTTCTTATTTTGGTTTTATTTTTTTTATTATTTCTTTCAAACTAAAACTCCTTTAATATTATTTGTATAAAACATATTTTTTTGTAGTAACTATATATAGTAATATATATTAAAAACTTGCAATAGTCACTGCAAACTAAAATAATAATTTATACAAAAAAAGTATATCAAAATAGTATGTATATGTCAATATTAAAAAAAAGTATTTTTTTATGGTTTATTATATAAAAAAATGGCATTAATTCATTCGAATCTTTGCCATTTTTATTTAGATAAATGCTATTAACAAAAACAAAAATAAAATCCATAGGAAAATATCCAATATCCATAAAGCTATTCTAAGGCAACATGTGGTTATTTTTAATGCACATACTAGAAATAGTACAGCCAAGAACAAGGAAAATATTAAGAAACCCATTATTATTTATGACCTCTCTTTTCTTTTTGATTTTGTATTATTCTTAAAAGATCAAATTTTTTGGAAAGTAAGAGGTAAGAAATTACAAAATACATTATTGCAATAATGATATCAATTGTTAAAGTAACGTAATTTGACGTTCTAACTGAGTTTGAGCCTATTCCAATAATTAATGCAAGAATTAATCCACCAATTACCTCATGTGGCATGTGTCCTGCTTTAATATTTATTTGATCTCCAAGTTTTGACCAAAACTCTTGTAGAGAATCTGCTACTACAAAGTAATTTCCTGATTCTTTTAAGAATTTGTGTAATGTTTTAGCATTTTCTTGTACTCTCATTCTGATACCTAAAGCGTCTCTTATTGTCATAGCAGTCCAAAGTAATAAAACAATTTCGGTTGCAACACAAACTAATATTTCACTCTTAGATGTGGCAGTATATATTGCTTCATACAGAAGTGGAGTTATAACAATGACGCCAGTAACAGAAACCGCTGTGTGCGATGAAGGAAAATCCCCATCAGAGAAAAATTGCTTTAAAATGTTCCGTGGATTTTTGTTTTTTGTTATTGCTACTTTAAGTAATGTTTTAAAAGCCTGTGATATTATCCATGCTAGAGCAACAGTAATACCAACATAAAGAATATTACCTAACGCAAAAATAGTATTTTCGTTCATATTAAATCCCCCTATTAAGATTAATTTTTAGATTTTTACTAAATATAATTATATCATACATTTGAACATCTGTCAAATATATAAAAAGTATAAAAATAAAAATAATACAAATAATATGATGGGTGGTAAATTATGTGGATAATATATACACTAATATCTATTATTTTAATAATTTTTATTGTTTTATTTGTATTTCCAATAACAGTACAAATAAATGATAATATTGTTCCAACTTTTAACAAAATAAAAAAATATAAAAGTGAAAGTGTAAAAGAAAAACATTATATAAAATTTAAAATTTTAAAATTTATAACTGTATATACAATTAATTTAGATAAAAATAAAAAGAAAAATGATGATAAAAAGTTATATAAAAATACTTCTAACGATCCACTTGAAATGGTTATAAATGCTATTTTTAATGCATTAGATAAATTAGTTACAAGCGAAAAGATAAATAAAGCATTACTAACTCCAAAGGATTTAAGGAATATTTTAAATAGTTTATATTTTAAAAAGGTAAGTTTAGATTTAGGTATTAATTTTTTAAATACAATTTTAAATGCTTATGTTATAACAGTTATAAATGTAATAATAAATATGTTTATTAATAATAATTTAAATAAATTTAATCTTAATGATACAAGATACAAAACATATATTAGTGGAGAAGTTTATAATATAAAAATTAATAGTATAATTGATATAAAACTTGCAAATATTATTTATATAATAATTAAAATAATATATAAATTAAGAAAGGTGGAAAAGAAAAATGTCAGAAATAAAACATCCAATAGAAAATTTAATGATGACTGCTATGACATCACTAGAAAGTATGGTAGATGTTAATACTATAGTAGGAGATATGGTAACCGCTCCTGATGGAACAGTTATAATACCAGTTTCAAAAGTATGTTTTGGATTTGCAGCAGGTGGTAGTGAGTTTAATACAAATAAATTAAATAAGTTTTCAGAAAATGCAAGATTACCATTTGGAGGAGGTAGTGGAGCAGGTGTAAATATATCTCCAGTTGCTTTTTTAACAGTAAAAGATGGTCAGATAAAGCTACTTAATATAAATGGAACTACTTCTCTTGATAAATTAGTTGATATAATACCAGATGTTGTAAATAAAGCAAATACATTAATTGAAAAAGCTATGCAAAAGCCAAAGCAAGTTTTAAAAGTTGAACAAACTGAAGATAATTCTAATCCCGATGATATTGAAGATTGGCATAAAACATAAAGAACAAAAAAACGTAGTTAGGAAATTAATCCTAGCTACGTTTATTTTAGGAAATTTTGGAGATTTTAGGGATATTGCCACCATACTCTTCGTTTATCGAGATCATAGTCTTGATAAACTTTTTATTGTTCTCTTGCTCTGTTGCTTCTTTAGCAGCTATAGCAGCTTTTTTTGCTGCTAATCTGTTGCGTCTTGCAACTTCTCTCTTATACTCTTCTTTTAGAGTAAAATATCTTGTTATACTTATCGAAAGAAGAAGAGTTGAGATTGTTAAAAGTATTCCTGAAACCATTCTACCTGTCATATAGTAGGCAGCTATGAGTGCATGAATACTTTCGACAATTGTTAAAATAGAAGAACATATGCAACATGTAAGAGTGTGAGATATTTTTTTCTTTAATGCTTTCATGATAAGTCCTCCCCGAACTCAAGCCAAATTAGTAATATAAAAATTGTAAATATAAATTTAGGTGGGAGTTATATTTTTATTATATAACTTGTCTTAATTTAAACAAATTTTTAATAAACTAAATTTAGCTTTATTTTTTATTTATTTTCATAATATTATTATAACACATTTTACATAAAAAGTCAATATTTTTTTGTTATTATACATATTAATTGACATTTACTAAAAATAAAGATATAATTTAATTAACCTTAGGAGGTATCAAAATGGAAAAAGAAGTAATTATGGATTCTTTAAAGGATTTGTTAAATATACGTTTTGATAAATTTAATGATAAAACAGCAATTATAGAAAAAACAGATGATAGTAGAGAGTTTAAAAATATAAGTTATAAAGAGTTAAAAGAAAATATTAATGGTCTAGGGACTATACTATTAAATAAATTTAATTTAAAAGATCAAAAGATAGCTGTGATTGGGCAGAACAGTTCTAAATGGTATGAAACATATCTTGCAGTTGTATGTGGTGTAGGTATAATAGTGCCACTTGATAAAGAACTACCAGCAAATGAAGTTTTAAATTTACTTAAAAGATCTAAAGCAAAATGTATAGTATATTCAAGTAGAAAAAAAGAAATAATTGAAAGTATAATGTCAAAACTTCCAAATGATATGGTATTTATAGAAATGTCTAAAGAAAAAAGTGATGATATAAGTTATTCTTTTGATGAACTTGTAAAAGAAGGAAGAGAGCTTGTAGATACTGGACATACAGAATATATAGATGCTAAAATAGATAGGGAAAAATTTAGTATATTGTTATTTACTTCTGGAACTACTGCTGCTGCTAAAGGTGTAATGTTATCTCATAAAAATTTATGTGCTAATATATATTCATGTTACGACATAGTTCCAATGTTTGGAAAATATAGATGTTTATCTGTACTACCTATGCATCATACATTTGAATTTACTCTATCATATTTGTTTATGACCAGTGTTGGTGGCACTATAGCTATTTGTGAAGGATTAAAATATGTACTTAAAAATTTACAAGAATTAAAGCCTGATTTTATGATTGTAGTACCAGAACTTGTTGAAAAAATGGCTTCTAAAATAGAAAAAACTATACAAAGTCAAGGTAAAACAAAACTTGTAAAATTTATGGGAAATGTTACAACAGGTCTTAGTAAAGTAGGAATAGATTTAAGAAGGACAGTTTTTAAACAAATACAAAATAGTTTTGGTGGAAACTTAAAATATTTCTTTTGTGGTGGCGCACCACTTGATAAAGAAATTCATAAAAAAATGGAAAGATATGGATTTAAATTTTTGCAAGGATATGGACTTACAGAAACTTCTCCTCTAGCTGCTGGAAACAGACTTGATAATAGAGAGCCTGGTACTGTTGGTAAAGCTGTTTATGGAGATGAAATAAGGATAGATCTAACAACAAATGAAGATGAAAATAGTAATATAGGAGAAATAATAATTAGAGGAGATAATGTATTTTTAGGTTACTATGAAAATGAAGAACAAACAAATCAAGCACTAAAAAAAGGCTGGTTTTATACTGGAGATCTTGGATATTTTGACCTAAAAGGAAATCTTGTAATTGCAGGAAGAAATAAAAATGTAATTGTTACTCCAAATGGAAAGAAAATTTTCCCAGAAGAAGTAGAGCAATTAATAAATAAAATTCCTTTAGTAGAAGAATCTATGGTATATGGTAAGAGTAAAGATGGTAGTGGTAAAGATTTAATTGTTGCATGTAAGGTTACATTAAATGAAGAATATATTGAAGATAAATATGCCTCTAAAAGACCATCTGATAAAGAATTATATGAACTTATTTGGAGCGATATAAAAAAAGTAAATAAGACAATGGTTCCATATAAATCAATAAGAGAACTTGAGATAAAACATGAACCATTTATAAAAACTACAACACTTAAAATAAAAAGATTTGAAGAATTAAAGAAAAAATAAGAAAAAATAATATTAATATTTAATTTAAACTATTGCATTTATAATTAATTTGTAGTATAATATATACAACATAAGAGAAAGTGAGAGGGTTCAAAAATCCTCTCACTTAAGTTTAATTAGAAAAATAGGTGCAAGGAGTAACTTATGAAATTAGATAATATTGAAAAAATAGTAAATAAAAAAATAGAAGATCAAGGGTTTGAATTAGAATATTTAGAATTTTTAAAGGAAGGCAATAATAATATTTTAAGAATTGTTATAGATAAAAAAAATGATGTATCAGATGTATCAATAGATGATTGTGAAAAAATAAGTAGATTAATTGAAGATGATGTTGATAAAAATATAAATACAGAATATGTATTAGAAGTATCATCTCCAGGGCTAGAAAGACAACTTAAAAATATAAAACTATATAAAAAATATATAGGAAATGAGATATATGTTAAGCTATATAAAAAGGAAAGTTTTGGAAAAGAAATAACTGGAATATTGCAAGAAGTTAATGATGAAAATAACAATATTACAATAAAAAATAGTGATAATGTTGTTAATTTAAATATAAAAGATATTGCAACAGCACATACTATATATGATTTTGAAAGTGATTTTAAAAAAGATAATGTTAATATAAATGAATTAAAAAAATTTTAATTAGGGGGAATATAAAATATGAAAAGTGATAAAATTAGTGCAAAAGAATTATTTAATGCAATCGATCAAATATACGAAGAAAAAGGAATAACTAGGGAATATTTAATTGAATCATTAAAAATGGCTTTAGAAGCTGCATACAAAAAAAATTATGATACTACTGAAGATATAATAGTAGATGTAAATGAACAAAATATAAAAGTCTATGCAGTAAAAACAGTAGTAGAAAAGGTTGAAGATAAAAACAAAGAAATCTCTTTACCTGATGCAAAACAAATATCAAAAAGAGCAAAAATCGGTAGTGTTGTAAATGTTGAAGTTACTCCAAAAAACTTTGGAAGAATTGCTGCTGTTGCTGGTAAACAGATAATAGTACAACGTTTAAGAGAGGCTGAACGTGATTTAGTATATACTCAATATTCAGATAAACAAGGTCAGATTGTTATGGGTGTAGTACAGAAAAATGATAAATTTGGAACAATTGTTGATCTTGGTAGGGTTGAGGCTCTAATACCTATAAAAGAGCAAGTAAAGACAGAAGAATTAAAACCACATCAAAGAATAAAAGCTTATGTTATGAGTGTTACTGAATCTGGTAAATTTGGACCACAAATAGTATTATCAAGAAAAGATCCTAATTTTGTAAAAAGATTATTTGAACTTGAAGTTCCAGAGATTATTGATGGAATAGTTGAAATAAAGGCAGTAGCAAGAGAAGCAGGAAGTAGAACTAAAGTTGCAGTATGGTCAAATGACGAAAATGTAGATCCAGTTGGAAGCCTTGTAGGAAAAAAAGGAGTTAGAATACAACCAATAATAGATGAACTTTCTGGTGAAAGAATAGATGTAATACCATATAGCGATGATATTCCAAGTTTTATAATTAATGCTTTATCACCAGCACCAATACTTGCAATAGATATAAATGATGAAGAAAAAATGGCAACAGTTGTAGTACCAGATGAGGCATTGTCATATGCTATAGGAGCAGGTGGTCAAAATGTTAGACTTGCAGCTATACTTACTGATTGGAAAATAGATATAAAAACAGAAACGCAAATTAAAGAAATTGTTGTTGAATAATAGGAGAGAAATAATATGGATCCCATACGAAGTTGTATTGTATGTAGGAATAAGAAAAGTAAAAATGAATTATTTAGGATAGTCTCTGATAATGGAAAAGCTATATATGATAAAGATATGAAAATAAATAAAAGAGGAATTTATATATGTAAATCTCATGAATGTATAAATAAATGTAGGAAATTTATTACCAAGGATAAGTTTAATACTAAGTTATCTTTTGATAACCAAAGTATGTATAATGTTTTATTAGATTTAGAAAATGAATTGGGGGAGTAGTTTTGGGAAAAATGAAAGTATATGAACTAGCAAAAAAAATGGGTATAACTAATGGTGAACTTATAGAAAAATTAAAAAGTATTGGAGTAGAAGTAAAATCACATTTATCAGTTATAGAAGAGGATATAGTTGAAAAGTTAAAAGTAAAAGAACAAAGTAAAACTATAGTTGAAAAAAGGAATATTCCTGATAAAAATCAAATGCATATAATACGTAGAAATATTAAAGTAATAAATACAGATGGAGATAAAAAAGAAGTTGAACAAATAACAACTGATATTTCTGGAGCTATAAAAAAATCTCATACTGTTCTTAATAATGAAAAAGATAAAAATAATAAAAAAGATTATAATAAACAAGGATTAGGTGTTATTATGCCAACAAGACAAAATAAAATTAATAGACAAAAATTTGGAGCAAGGACTACAAATGTTGTTATAACAAGAAATGGAAAACCTATTGAAAAAGCTACTTCAAAAACTGAACAAGAAAAGACAGTAGATAAAAGTAATAAAAACTATCAAAATAATATTGAAACTACTTCTAATAATACTCCACATTACGAGAATAAATTAGCTGATACAAATACTAGACAAAAATATAACGATAGAAAACCATTTAATATGCAAAATAAAAAAAATAATAATAATACAGGATTTAATAAAACAGATAGACCTTTTAAAAATAATGGTACTGGTTATGCTCAAAAAAATAATAACAATTTTAGAAATGCACAAAGTAATACTGCATATCAGGTTAATAAGTTTATAAAACAATCAGCTCCTTTAGAGCAAAAAGAGACTAGAGAATATGAAAATAATATTATAGATAAAAGAAAGTATAATAATGATAGGAATTTAACAGATAATAAAAAAGAAAAACTAGATAAAAATAAATTAAGAGAAAAAAATACTAGAATTTCTAAATCTAAATTAAAAGGTCTAGAGGTAGACTCTGGCTCTTTAATGGATTTGTATGAAAGAGATAGTGATTTATCTAGAAGTAGTAAAGGTGCAAAGAAGAAAAAACAACAAAAAGTTACTTTAAATCAAACTAAAATTATTCCTATGACAGAAGTAAAACTTCCTGAAGTTATGAGTGTTAAAGAATTTGCTGAAAGTATAAAAAAACAAGCCTCTGAGATAATTAAAAAATTATTTGGACTTGGAATAATGGCAACTGTAAATCAAGAAATTGATTTTGATACTGCATTTTTGGTTGCTGAAGAATTTGGAATAACTGCAGAAAAAGAAGTTAAAGTTACGGAAGAAGATATTCTATTTGATGAATCAGAAGATGATGAAAAAGATCTTGAAACAAGACCACCAATTGTTGTTGTAATGGGGCACGTAGACCATGGTAAAACTTCACTTTTAGATAAAATAAGAAGTTCAAATGTTGTAAATAAAGAAGCTGGTGGAATTACACAGCATATTGGAGCATATAAAGTAAAGTGCAAAGATAGAGAAATTTGCTTTTTAGATACTCCAGGACATGAAGCTTTTACAGCGATGAGAGCAAGAGGTGCACAAGTTACAGATATTGCAATTATTGTAGTTGCAGCAGATGATGGTATAAAACCACAAACTATTGAGGCAATTGACCATGCAAAAGCAGCAGGAGTGTCAATTATTGTTGCAATTAACAAAATAGATAAACCAAATGCAAATGTAGAAAGAGTAAAACAAGAATTACTTGAAGTAGGATTAGTTGCAGAAGAATGGGGTGGAGATACTATTTGTGTCCCTATTTCTGCAATGACAGGAGAAGGTATTGATACGTTACTTGAAATGATACTTCTTGTAGCTGATGTAAAAGATTTAAAGGCTAATCCAAATAAACAATCAAAGGGAACTGTACTTGAAGCAAGACTTGATAAAAATGCTGGTACTATTGTTTCAATGTTAGTACAAAGAGGAACATTAAATGTCGGAGATACAATTGTTGTTGGCGATGTAATTGGTAGAATACGTGCAATGAAAGATGATAAAGGTAGAAAGGTAAAAGCAGCTGGTCCTTCTACTCCTGTTGAAGTATTAGGTCTTTCACATGTACCACAAACAGGCGATATTTTCTATGAAGTTGAAAATGAAAAAGTAGCAAAACAATTAATAAGTAGAAAGATTGCTGAAAGACGTGTAAATTTAATAAAACAAGGCCAAAAAGTAACATTAGGAGATTTATTTAACCAAATTAAAGAAGGTAAAATTAAAGAGTTAAATATTATAATTAAAGCAGATGTTGAAGGATCTGTTGAAGCTTTAAAAGAATCATTAGAAAAAATTTCTAATGAAGAAGTAAGGGTAAAAGTATTACATGCTTCTACTGGTGCTATAAAAGAAAGTGATATAACACTTGCTTCAGTATCTAACGCAATTATAATTGGATTTAATGTAAGACCAGATTCAAGAATAGAACAATTAGCTAAAAAAGAGGACGTAGATTTAAGATTATACAGAGTAATTTATGATGCTATTGATGATGTAGAAACAGCAATGAAAGGTATGCTTGCTCCTAAGTATAGAGAAGAAGTTCTTGGAAAATGTGAAATTAGACGTGTGTTTAAGCTTACAAATGTTGGAGTAGTAGCAGGATGTTATGTAAAAGAAGGAAAAGTTGTAAGAGGAACAATGGTAAGACTTGTAAGGGATTCTATCGTACTTCATGAAGCTAAAATTGATTCTTTAAAAAGAGAAAAAGATGATGTAAAAGAAGTTGCTTCTGGATATGAATGTGGAATAAAACTTGAAAATTATAGCGATATAAAAGAAGGGGATATTCTAGAATGTTTTGAACTTATTGAAGAAAAGAGAGGATAATAATATATGCAAAGACGTGAAAGATTAGAACAAGACGTTAAAGTAGCTTTATCAAATATAATATCATATGAAGTAAAAGAGCCTAATGTTTCTGGCATGATTTCTGTTACAGATGTAAAGATTACAGAAGATCAGAAATATGCTACTGTATATGTTAGTATATATGGAAAGAAAAACAAAGAAAAGGTATTAGATGCTTTGAAAAAAGCAAAAGGATATATAAAAAATTCACTTTCAAAGAAAGTAAAATTAAGAAATATTCCTGAAATTACTTTTAAACTTGATAACTCTATGGAATATGGAGAATATATGGATAAAGTTATTGATGAAGTTATAAAAAAAGATAATGAAAAATAATTATACGGAGATGTTAATATATGGAATTTGAACAAGCTAAAGAAATAATAAATAATTCAAAAAGTATATATATAGTAGCACATGTAAATCCTGACGGAGATGCAATTGGTTCTACTTATGCGATGTATTTTACACTTAAAAATTTAGGAAAAGATGTACATGTAATAATGCCAGAATACTCAGATGTATTTAGCTTTTTACCTGATATATCTATATGTGAAAAAGATGTATATGTTGAAAGTTATGATTTGTTAATTGGACTTGATTCAAGTGATAGTTCACGTCTTGCAGTATCATCTGAAGTATATAATAGAGCAAAAAAAGTAATTATGTTAGATCATCACCAAATAGCTCATCCTTATGGAGATGTAAGGTATATTAATGATAAACTATCATCTGCAAGTGAAGTAGTTTTTAACTTTATTAAATATTTAGGGACTAATATAGATGAAAAAATAGCTACTTATTTATATACAGGGATAATGACAGATACAGGAAGTTTTAATTATTCTAATACTTCATCTGATACTCATAGAGCAATAGCTGAACTTATTGACGCAGGTGCTGATCATATAGTAATATGTAAAAAATTAAATGATACAATAAAAGAGGCAAAATTAAAACTTATTGCTAAAACTATAGATAATATGGAAGTATATAATAACGGAAAAGTAAGATATAGTTTAATTGACTATGATACTATAAATTCTCTTGGATTACATGAAGAAGACGCGGAAGGAATGACTAATTACTTAAGAATGGTAGAAGGAACTGAAGTAGGAATTTACGTACGTGGTAAAAAAGATGGAACATATAAAGTTAGTATGAGATCTATTGGAAATGTAGATATATCTAAAATTGCTATTGCAAATGGTGGTGGTGGCCACCCAAGAGCAGCTGGATTTACAATAGTTGAAGATTTAGAAGGAGTAAAGAATAAAATTTTGAAAGCTGTAGAGGTGATGTTAGTTGATGATACCACACATTAAGAATGGTATATTAAATATTGATAAACCGCAAGGTATTACGTCACATGATGTAGTAGATATAATTAGAAAAATTTTTCCTAATACTAAAGTTGGACATACTGGAACTTTAGACCCTTTGGCAACAGGAGTTCTTCCAATATGTATAGGAAAGGCTACAAAATTATCTGATCAGTTACTTTGTGAAGATAAAAAATATAGTGTAAAAATGCAACTTGGCGTAGAAACTGATACATATGATATAACTGGAAAAATAGTATTTGCAAATGTATTAAGTTATGATGAAATATATATAAAAGAAAGAATAAAAAGATTTATAGGAAAACAAATGCAAATACCACCTATATATAGTGCTATAAAAATAAATGGAAAAAAAGCATATGAATATGCTAGAAATGATGAAAATATAGAATTAAAACCTCGTGAAATAGAAATATTTGATATTGATGATATAAAGGTTAATTTAAGTAAAAGGGAAGTTAAGTTTAATGTAAGTTGTACGAAGGGAACATATATTAGAAGTTTAGTCCATGATATAGGAATAAAACTTGGATGTGGTGCTACAATGACTGAACTTAGAAGGCTTAAAACAGGTAACTTTGATATAACAGGCAGTATAGATTTATATGAATTTTTAAAATTAGATTATTTAGATATGTTAGATAAAATAATTACAATTGAAAATTTATATAATGATTCTAAAAAAATAAACTTAGACAAAAATGAATATGAAAACCTTTTAAATGGTATACCAATAAAAACTGATATTAATGATGGGATAGTAAGAATATATTCAGAGTCAAGATATAAAGGACTAGGAAAAATAAAGGATAATAATTTAAAACGATTTATAATAGAGTAAATAATTAAAAAGTGTAACTAAGAAATAAAATTTTTAGTTATGCTTTTTTTTGTAAACTGTATAAAAGATTTAAAAAGTAAAAAGATATTATTATTAATATACAAAATTAAATTTAAGACATAAATTCGTTGACAAAAATTTTAATACATTATAAAATATGTATAATGATATTAAAGCTTAAATTTATATAAAAAGGTGAGAGGTATGAGTTATATAAAAAAAGAAAAGAAGAAAAAAAGAGGAATTAGTTTAATTGTTTTGATGATAACAATTGCAATTATTTTAATACTTTTAACTACTATAGTATTTTCTTTTGATAATGTTATAAATACTACCAAAAAAAGGCAGTTTGCAAAAGAAATTTTTGAAATACAAAATATGCTAGATAAGTATAATTATGAAAATAATGATTATCCATATATAGTTGAGGATGGAGAAAATAAGGAAATTACTTTTGATATTCCAGATAATTTTGATCAATTTGGAAATGAAGATAAAAGCAATCATAATGTACAATTATATCCTATTGATTTAGTTAAATTAGGAGTTCAAAATTTATCAAGAGGTGTAAAAAAAGATAATAATGAATATGATATATACGCTTTTTCAAATAAAACAGGAAAAGTATACTATTTAAAAGGTTTTAAAGTAAGTAATAAAATATATTATACTTTAACAGATGAACTAAAAAAATCTATTGGTATAAAATAAAGAGGGAAAATATGAAAAAAGGTATAAGTTTAATAGTAGTAATAGTTACAGTTGCAATTATGCTTACGTTAATTTCAGTTGTTACTATTACTGGAAATAATGTTAATAATAATGCAAAAAAAGTAAGATTTGCTTCTGAAGTATCATATCTTAAAGAGTTATTAGATTCATATAAATCAATAAATTCAGAATATCCAGTATTAGAAAAAGTTGAATTTAGTACAAAAGGAATTAATTCTGTTGTGCGTCTAAATCAATTTAAAGATGAACAAATTATAGATGAAAAAATAAGTTTGTATAAAATTGATTATTCTAAGTTAGGTATGATTCAGCTTACTTTAGCTGATAAAACATATAGTGATGATAATGACAGTGTATATTTATTATCTAAAGATACTGGTAAAGTATATTATAAAAAAGGATATAAAATAGGTAATGATGTATATTATACTTTAGGAGATAGTTTAAAAAAATTCATTGATTATAGTGATAATAACAATATAAATGATGGGATAATTTTTGTAAATTATAGTAATACTTTAGATAACAAGGTTAATATAGATATAAAAATACCAGATGAGTATACTGATATAAGTATAACTTCTAATGATAATGGATTTGTACTAGAAGATGAGAAAACAGATTCAGGGTATAAAATATATAAAACTACATCTAGTGCTAATAGTCAAATAATTATTAAATATAAAGTAAAAAATAAAGAAAAAAACTTAAAGTATGATGTTAATATTGTAGATAAATCAGCACCTACTTTTACATTTTCTAATATTACTACTATGGAAGATAAAGATAATAATATAAAAGAAAGATTTGTTAAATTAGAAAATATAAAAGATAATTTAACTGGAATAAAACAAATAAAATATTCTTCGAATATAATAGATATTGATAATGCAAAAGAATATTTTTCAAATTCTGGTAATAATGTTGATAATAATATAATTAATATATCAAACAATATGTCAGTAATTAGTGTATATGCAGAAGATAATGCTGGAAACTACACTGTAAAATATTTAGATCTTTTAGGTATTACTGATAGCTATACTACTGATAAAATTATATTACATTATGATGGTATGAAAAATACAAGGAATGGAAATAATTTAAATACTTCTGTATGGGAAGACTTAAGTGGAAATAATACAGATCTTTCATTACAAAATTTTAATCAAAATCCTTGGAAAGTATATGGACTTGTCTTTGATGGAGAAAATGATTTTTTAAATGATATTACTTTAAATAATATGTCTAATTTAACTTTTCAATTCGTATTAAAATATAGACCAACAGATAAATATATGAATATATTTGAAAAAGCTACAGATGAGAATCCTATGTTATGGATAGATAAAAGTTCTAAATTAGAGTTTTGTAAAGAGTATAATCTTGGAAATATAATAAAAGATTATTCTGATAGGTATATAGCTGTAACAGTAACAGTTGATAAAGAAAAATCAAACATGTATGTAAATTTAGAAAAGATAGCCCATGATTTTGGAGGAGTATCTGATTTAAATGGAAGATATCAATTATTTAATAGAAATTCTGCTCAAACTTTTAATGGTGAAGTTTTATCTATTAGAGCATATAATAAAGTATTAACACAAGAAGAAATTAAACATAATTATGAAATTGATAAAAATAGGTTTAATATAAAATAGGGAGGTGTATTTGTTGAAAAAAGGTATAGCAATGGTTACACTTGTTGCTGTAATATCTATAATGTTATTATTAGTATCTATAATAACTATAAGTGGCATACAAACTTCAAATACATCTAGAAAAATAACTTTTGCTTCTGAACTTGATATGTTGCAAGATGCCGTTGATAGTTATAGAACTATAAATAATGGAGAGTTCCCAATATCAGATTTTATAGTATTAGATTTAAAAACTGCTTCAGAAGATGTTAAAAATCAGTTTGTAAAAAATGATGAAGAAATACTAAATGATACAGTATTACTAAGTAAAATTGATTATACTAAACTTGATATAGGTAATATAAAAAGGGGACATTCAGATACTCAGGATGATATATATGCTGTTTCTAATAAAACAGGAATAGTATATTATGCAAAAGGTCAAAAAATTGGAAATGACACTTATTACACATTAACAGAAGAATTAAAAAAATTGCTTGAATATAACAAGAAATCAGACGAAGTTTTGTCTGATAATGCAATTATTTTTGTTACAAATACAAATAAGTGGACAAATGATAATGTATCTATTGAAGTTAAAGTGCCAAAAGAATATACTGATGTAAGTATAGCTAATGAAAAAAATACAATTAATGTAGATAAAGAAGATTTTGATGAAAACTATTATGTTTATAAATTTAATGTAGAAGAAAATTGTACTATAAATGTAAGTTATACAGATAAAAATGGATCAAATAAAGTTTCTAGTTTTTCTGTTATGAATATTGATAAAAATAATCCAGATATTGAAGTAAGTAGAATTAATAATTCAAACACTAATAAAAAGTTTGTACAACTTAAAGGTATAGATTTAGAAAGTGGAATTAAGAAAATAAAATATGATAGTGATAAGATAAATAACGATAATATAGGGAAAATATATTTTAATAGTAATGGAATAGATGTTAATAATAATAGTATAGAAGTTGATAAGAATATACCATATATTACGTTATATGTAGAAGATAATGCTGGTAATTTTAATATAAAGACGATAGAGTTAAATTAATATATATTTCATTTTTATTACAAAATTCTTAAAAAAATGATAAAGTTTGACATAAGCATAGATAAATGGTATAATATATAATAGGGTTTGTTAAAAAGGTGGAAATTTTGATGGAAGTATTAAAAATTATATTAAAAATTTTATACTACGCAATTGATATAATAATAATGTCTTATTTTTTGTATTATGTTATAACAGGACTATTTGTATTTAGGAAAAACAAAGGTAAGATAAGAAAGTATAAGCCTACTAAAAAATTAGCAGTACTTATTGCAGCAAGAAATGAGGGTAGTGTAATTGGACATTTACTTGAAAGTTTAAATAAGCAAGATTATCCTAAAGAGCTTTATGATATATTTGTAATTCCTAATAACTGTACTGATGATACAGAAGAAGTTGCAAGAAGTAAAGGAGCAACAATTATTGATTGTAATGTACCTGTAAAATCAAAGGGCGATGTTTTAAAATATACATTTGAATTCATGCAAAATAATTATCCTGAATATGAAGCTTATTGTATTTTTGATGCAGATAATATAGTACATCCTAAGTTCTTAAGAAGAATGAATGATGCTTTATGCTCTGGATTTAGAGTAGCTCAAGGAAATAGAGATACAAAAAATCCATCTGATAGTTGGATATCTAGTTGTTACTCATTATTCTATCTTGTACAAAACTTTTTCTTTAATCAAGCAAGAATGAAGATGGGATGGTCATCTTCAATTAATGGAACAGGCTTTGTAATATCAAAAGATGTAATAAAAGAAAGAGGATTTTCAACTGTAACAATGACTGAAGATATAGAATTTGCTGCTCAATGTGCAATTAATAATGAAAGAATTGCTTTTGTTAAAGAGGCAATAACTTATGATGAGCAACCATTATCATTTACTCAATCTTGGAAACAACGTAAACGTTGGTCAGTAGGTACAATACAATGTATGAATAAATACTCTAAAGAGTTATTTAAAACTTGGTATAAAAAAGGTGTACCTCAAGCATTTGATATGGGATTATTCTTTTTAGCACCTATAATTCAAGTTATAACTTTTGTTGTTGTATTTACATTGTTCATGTATAATTTACTAGGTCTTAATGTAACCGATGTAATAAAATTTGCATATGACAACAAAATGATGTCAATGGCACTTGCATACATTTGTACTGTTGCATCTGCTTCGTTTGTAGTAATGCTTGAGAAAAAAGGATTTGCTAAAACTTTTAAAGGTATATTTACATTAGCAATATTTATGCTATCTTGGATTCCTATTAATATAGTTTGTATGATTAAAAAAGATATAAAATGGGAACCTATAAAACATAATAGAAAAGTAGATATTGATAGTATTATAAATGATAAATAAATAATAAATTAAAACACATATACTAAATTAACTGGTATATGTGTTTTTTTTTTTTTGGTTATAGAAGAAAAATAAAAAAATATAAAAAAATTGTTATGAAAACTTGCGTTTTTTTTTTTTTAGTGTATGCTATAAGGG
>CANRGL010000028.1 GCA_947630145.1 uncultured Clostridia bacterium
ATTTGTAACTTGTTTTTAATATTCATTTTGCGACTTTATTATCTTAACATTTTTTATTTACTTTGTCAATACTTTTTAGCAACTTTTTTCGACTTTTTTTCGACTTTCTATTATTATCATTTAATATCAGTTACATATACACAAAGATTGGTTAAAAAATATCTAACCAATCACTACTTTTTATACCATCTGCATACTTTTAGTTATTAAAAAATTATATAAATTTGCATGTCTTAATTCATCTGTTAAAATCTCCATAATAACAGAATATTTTTCTTTGTCAGGCATAGCTGCCATTATCTTCCTATATTTCTTTACTGCATCTAATTCTCCCATTAAAGCTTTTTGCAAATTTTTTCTATAATTTAACATATTATCACTCATACTAGAATTTCGACTTTCTAACAATCTATTTTGAGTAAGCTCATAATATAAATCCATAAGCATTTTACGATGCTTTTTCTCATCAGAAATAATACTATTTATTATATCTATATCCTCTTTATCTGTTGTAAGTGATAATAACAATTCATAAAACTTCGCATCTTCTTTTTCATTTTCAACAGATTTTTTTATAAGGTCTATTGCCTCTTTTAAATTATCATTATTATTATTTGTTCTAGGATATTTATAATAATTATATGTACATACATTATTTGGATACTTAATATATCCTAAATTGCTAAAATTAATTGCTTCCATTTTGTCCACCTCCCTAGTATATAGTATGTACAAATTTAAATTTTGTTAAAAAATAAGAAATATAGAATTCCTATATCTCTTATTTTAAAATTATTTTTCAAATTTATATCCACACTTTGTACAAAATCTAGTCTCAGGTGGCTCTATTTTCCCACATTGTGGACATACACGCTCTTTTAGAACTTCTTCTTTTTGAGCCTTAGTTGATTTTTTATCATCTTTTATTTTTACTGGTTTTTGTTTTTGACCACAATTAGGGCAAAAAGTTGCATTAACTGAAATAGTTTCTTCACATTTTTCACAAACTCTAAGTCCTTTATTGAATAAAATCTTTTTATTTAACTCATTAATATCTTTATTTAATTTATCAATTTTTTTGCATTCTTTTGAAAAATCTTTACCAACATCTTTTCCTTCTTGATATTTTTCATATATTGTCATACCCATAGATTCATAAATTTTTGTTATTTCCTTTTCCATATCTGAAATAGATATTCTTGATTTTGCATCTTCGAATAATTTACCAGATTTATCTGCAACCGTATTATATGTATCAGCTGCAACTTTCCCAGCTTTTTTTGATATTTCTGTTACTTTATCTTTAAAATCCATATTAATTACCTCCATCTTATAACATATATATACCACAAAACATTAAATTATTCAATAGAACTTCTAAATAAAATATAAAGTAATTAGATATAATGTTTAATTTTATATTTAAAAATTTTATTATTTAATAACTATTTTATCTTCTTTAATATCAATTTTTACTTTGCTATTTTCCTTAATATTTCCATCAAGTAACTCTTCTGCAAATTTATCTTCAATATTTGATACAATTGCACGTCTTAAAGGCCTTGCACCATATGTATCATCAAATCCAACTTTACTTATATATTTTATAACTTCATCTGAGATATCTACTGTTATATTTTTATTATTTACTCTTTTTACGAATTCATCTAACATAAGCTTTGTTATTTTTTCTATACTTTCATTACTCAATTTCTTAAACACTATAATATCATCAAGCCTATTTAAAAACTCTGGTCTAAATATTTTCTTTAATTCTCCCATTACTTCATCTCTTGTTTTTTCATAATCTTTTTTGCTATCCTCTTTATTCATAAATCCAATAGAATGATGTTCAACTATATTTCTTGCTCCTGCATTTGAAGTCATAATTATAACAGTATTTTTAAAACTTACAGTCCTTCCAGTAGAATCGGTAAGTCTTCCATCATCAAGTATTTGAAGTAACATGTTAAATACATCAGGATGTGCCTTTTCTATTTCATCAAAAAGAACAATACTATATGGTTTACGTCTTACTTGCTCTGTAAGCTGCCCTCCTTCATCATATCCAACATAACCTGGAGGTGATCCTATAAGTTTTGATACACTATGTGGTTCCATAAACTCAGACATATCAAGACGTATCATCTGTGTTTCATTTCCAAATAAATTTTCTGCCAAAGCCTTTGTAAGTTCTGTTTTACCAACACCAGTTGGGCCTAAAAACATAAATGATCCTATTGGTCTATTTTCATTTTGAAGTCCAACTCTTGCTCTTTTTATTGCTCTTGCTAGAGAATCTACTGCTTCGTCTTGGCCTATAACACGTTTTTTTAATTCTAAGTCTAAATTCTTTAACTTTTCAGATTCTGTTTTTGTAAGCTTAGTTACAGGAATTTTTGTCCATGAAGATACAACATTTGCAATATCCTCTTTACTTACACTTGCCTCTTTATTTTTTTCTTCCTTATTCCATTTTTCTCTAGCTTTATTTATTTTTTCTTTTAATGCTTTTTCTTCATCTCTATACTTTGCAGCTTCTTCAAACGATTGAGATATAATAGCTTCTTCTTTTTCTTTTGATACTTTCTCTATTCTTTTTTCTAAATCTACTATATTTTTAGGCATAGTTACAGTCTTTAACTTTATTTTTGAACATGCCTCATCAATTAGATCTATTGCCTTATCAGGAAGAAATCTATCATTTATATATCGTTCAGATAAATCAACAGCTGCTTTTATAGCCTCTTTAGTTATTTTTACTTTATGATGTGCCTCATATTTATCCTTAAGTCCTTCTAATATTTTTACTGTATCCTCACTACTAGGTTCATCAACAATTACTGTTTGAAATCTTCTTTCTAAAGCAGCATCTTTTTCTATATATTTTCTATATTCATTTAAAGTGGTAGCTCCAATTATTTGAATTTCGCCTCTTGATAAAAGTGGCTTTAAAATATTTGCAGCATCCATTGTTCCTTCTGCTGCTCCTGCACCTATTATTGTATGAAGTTCATCAATAAATAATATTACATTTCCAGATTTTTTAATTTCTTGTAATACATTTTTTAATCTTTCTTCAAAGTCTCCTCTATATTTTGCACCTGCAATCATTGCTGACATATCAAGTGATACAACTTTTTTATTTTTTAATATTTCTGGCACTTTATTATCAACAATTTTTTGAGCTAATCCTTCTACTACTGCTGTTTTTCCAACACCTGGTTCTCCTATTAAAACAGGATTATTTTTAGTTCTTCTGCTTAATATTTCTATAATCCTTTGTATCTCATCTTTTCTTCCTATAACTGGATCTAGCTTTGATTCTTTTGCAAGTGCTGTTAAATTCTTAGAATATTGATTTAATGTTGGAGTATTACTATCATTATATGAATTAATACCTGAATCAGAATAATTTGTTATTGGTGATTCTTCACTTAAAAGCCTCAATAAATCTGCAAATATTTTTTGAGGATCTATGTTTGCATCTATTAAAATTCTTACTGCTACACTATCAATTTCCCTCATAAGTGCTAATAATATATGTTCCGTACCCACATAATTTTGTCCCATTCTCATAGCTTCTTTAGCACTATTTTCTATTATCCTTTTTGCTCTTGGAGTAAATTCAGGGTTAGTTTCTAAAGTATTCATAACGCCATCAATTTTTAGTATTTCTCCTTCAACATATTCAGCACTAAGTCCTTGACTTGTAAGTATTTTTGCAGCAAGGCCTTCACCTTCTTTTACTAAACCATACAAAATATGTTCAGTTCCAACAAAGGAATAATTATTTGTTATTGAAAATTCTTTTGCAAATTCTAAAACTTTATTTGCTCTCCCAGTAAATTCATACATATTACTTCAACTCCTCTCTAATATGCTCAGCTCTTTTTATATCTTCCTCTTCTTTAGATAAATCTTTTTTTAGTATTGTTCTTAGAGTATTAGGTTCAATATCTATAATAAGTGATTGAACTTTTTCTAATGACACATCTTCTATTATTTTCATTGACACTCCAAGTCTTACTTTAGATAATAGTTTTAAAGCTTCATCATCAGATATTACTTTAGCATATTTTAATATGCCAAATGCTCTATATATTTCATCACCTAAATAAATATTATTTTCTTTAAGTACTTGTCTTGCTTTTCTTTCTTGAGATATAATTGTATTTACTATAGCTTTTGTTTTTCTTATTATATCTTCATCACTAAGTCCTAAAGTTTGCCTATTTGATATTTGATAAATATTTCCATATCCAGATGTATTTTCTCCATATAATCCTCTTACAGAAAGTCCCATACTAGTAGCTTCATCTATTATCTTTGAAAGTAATCCTAACTTTGCAAGTGCTGGCAAATGTACCATAACAGATACTCTCATAGCAGCTCCAACGTTTGTAGGACAAGCTGTTAAATATCCATATTTATCACTTATAGCAAAATCTAACTTACTTTCTAGTATATTTGAAAATTTGCTTAAATTATCATAACATTTATCAATATCAAATCCACTTTCAAAAGACTGTATCCTTAAGTGATCTTCCTCATTTATCATAGTTACTATGTTACATTCTTTATTCATAATTATTCCTGTATCAGTTAAATTTACTAGTTCTTTTGAAATAAGGTGTTGTTCTACAAGGCTTAATAAAGTTATCTTATCAATATCTGACGTTTTAAAAAAATTATATTCTTTACTTAAGTTCAAAGACTTTAGTTTATTTAATAATTCTTCTTTTTCCTTTTTTTGCATTATATTTGGAAATTTATATCCATTTATATTTCTTGCATACCTTAATCTTGTAGATATTACTACATCAGAATCTTTTGATATCTCCTTATACCACATATTATTTCCTCCTATTTTTTACCTTCTAAATTTTTAATTTTATCTCTTATAACAGCTGCTTTTTCATATTCTTCTTTTTCTACTAAAATTCTTAGTTGTTCTTTTAACTCTTGAATTTTATCTTCTTTATTTTGTTTTTTATCTTTATTAACATATTCCTTTTTATTCGTATTTGCCTCTTTAAGTTTTACATGTCTATTTTTTCCATGTAATTTTAAAAATATCTCATCTAATCTATCAGAAAATGTATCGTAACATTTTGGGCAACCAAACATTCCACTATTTGCATAATCATCAAATGTATAACCGCATACAGGACATTTAAGTTCTTCTTTTAAAGATAGATCTTCAAAAAAGTCAGGAATATTAGTAAATATTGGAGAAAACATACTAGAAAAATCAACAAATCCTAGCTTTTTAGCACAATCAATACAAAAATGCATTTCTTGCTTTTTACCATTTATATTTTCCATATATTTTACTGTTGCCTCTCTTTTTCCACAACTTTGACATTTCATATAAACCACTCCTTTATACATTATATATTAATTAAAATATTCTTTAACATATCAGCTCTTACTTCGTCTCTTTTTTGTTTATCAACTTTATTTAAGCTTTTATCTGAAAGTGCTACTTTAATTAGTAAAGCAGTATTTTTATCTAATAAATTATATCTTATAAAATCATCTAAGTAAATATCTATGACACTTTGCGACAATTTACTACCAATTTTTTGTATAATACTTGATATATATTCTTGCTTTGTAGAATTCGCTCTACTTATTTTTATATATCCGCCACCGCCTCTTCTACTTTCAACATAAAAACCAAGTTCTGGAATAAACCTTGTAGATATTACATAGTTTATTTGTGATGGAACACAATTAAACATATCAGCAAGACTACTTCTATTTAATTCTACTACATCACTTCCTTCAAAAATTTCATTTATATACTGTTCTATTAAATCTGATATTTTCATTAAATCACCTTCTTTTTTTGATTTTGACTTTCTTTGACTATTAATATTATATCACTTTATTTTTTAATGTCAATATTAATTTTAAAATTAGTCAGAAAAAGTCAATTTTTTATATAAAAAATACAGATGGAAGAGAAAATATCCATCTGTATCGTGATAATTACACCATATAACCACATAGCATAATTATATATTTATGAGTACAAAACAAATACTGTACTCATTATTATTTTTTACAAAACTATATATATATATATTGAGAAGATGTTACCGTTTTTCGTTTGACTTATTGATTATTGATAATTTGTTCAACCTGTTGTTGATTATTAAATATTGGTCGATTATTTAATGTACCATTATTTAAATTATTTTGATTAAAATGATTATTACAGTAATTCATTTATAAATCGCCTTTCTAATTTATACTATCCGGATTATAATTTAAAACTAAATTTGGATTATTTTCCCAACTACATTCGTCATCATTACAACTCAGAGAGCAAGATGTTCCATGGCTATATATCACTGAATCTCTAGTCAAATTATTAAAATATTCTGATAGAGCATTACTTGTATATTCTGCTATAACAAGATTTCCTTTAATTTTTACGTTTGTAAAGTTTTTGTGATTTGCATAAAAATTATATTGGTCAATGGGGTCTACTGATTTATTTAAATAAATAGATATAACCCAACGCTTAACATTATTATTTTCATCAAAGAAGTAAGTATCTACACGCTTGTCTATTTCTTCACTATAATAGGCATCACAATCTATTAATGAAATATAATTAGAATTATTAGTTAATAAATTGTTTTTCGTGATTTTATTTACACTGATAGAATAATAATTATTTAAAGTTAATTTTTTATTATAAATTACTAAATATAATTTTTCATATTCTCCATATTTATTAGTATCAAAAGTATAATTAGTGTTTGTATTGTCTGCTTTATCAACAATTTTATAATTATCGTTTATATCTTCCGATATAATAACAGCACCTATATAATAATTATCCCTAATAAAATTTATTTGATAAGCACTAGATGAATCTTGATTTAATAAATAATATGAAATCCCTAACTTGTTAATATTTGTATCATTACTTTTATATTTATCTGTCAAATTACCTTTAATAAATATCTCTGTAATTGGTGAATTTAGAGAAACTAAAAAATTCATATTATCATAGTCTTGATTTAAATTCTTTAGTGCAATATACTCTTGAATTTTTATTACTTCATCTGAAGTACAATTTCTTTCCAAATAATCTAGTGGATCACTTTGATAAAGTGAATTGATTATTTTATTAACACCATTTTCAACATTAGTAGAATATGCATTTAAAAATATGTAAAATGCATAGCCGGCAGTATAATCACCATAATTTTTAAGGTAAGAACCTATTAATCCATTAGATTGATATCTTGCAACGCCAGCCCATTCATTTAAAAATCCCTGCGACGTAGTTTTTGTAGTTGATAAAGCACTAGCCCAATTAGCAGTTCCTTCTACAATTAATCCACTATCACTTAAATTACAATTATTTACATCGCATAAAAGGTTATGTTGATAATGATGAAATAATTCATGGCTATAAACTTGTTCTAATCTCTCGTAATCATTCATTTTGTTTGGTTTTATAAGAATATATGGATAAGCTATCGTACCATTACTATCCCCACCAAAAATACTACTTAAAATTTCTTCACCTTTTCCATAGCCACTAATATATTGTGCTAAAGAATCACCACCGTAATTAACAAGATATACTTGCATAGCACTTTCTAAATAATTCGTATCAATATTTTCTTTTTGTAAAATTTCTATTTGGTCTTTATATCTTTTTCCTTTTGATATTATTTTAGAATTATATTTATATTGTTTATTAAATAATTTTGTATAATTATTTATCGTTTTTTCTAAACCATCAGCAATTTTTTTTGCATTTTCATAAGTTGTCTTGCTATCTCCTGTTGTTGTGTACCATACAACAAAATTTCCATTACTAGATAAAACAGCTTTATTTAAATTTGTAGTGGATTCTGATTTTGCATATACAGTTTCTATAAAAAAATCACTTAATGCTACTTTACTATCATTTGTTTCAGAATTTTCTTTCTTTATCTCAAATGAAATACTATCTAAATTAATTTTTTTAGCAAAATATCTTAATGTACTTTCTGATAATTCATCATAATGTTTGTTAATCAAATCTTCTATGTGAATGGCAACATTATTATCAAAACTTTTTTGATATTTTGTATCAAGCAAACTTTTATCAAATTGGGCATAAAGATTATATAAAACATATTGATCTTCATTTATATTTCCATTGTTATAATCATGGACTAATTGATTTTCTAATAATTCTTTATTATTTTGTTCTTTTAAATGTTCTTTTTTATTTATAAATTTTATATATCCTATAATAAGTAATGAAAAAACAACTAAAATTATTAAAATAACAATAATCTTTTTTTTATTCATTTTATTATTCTTAATAGAATTAATTTCTTTATTATTCATAACCCATTTCCTATCTCAATAAATTATTTATTTCTCCGGATATATTTAGATCGTTTATTTTAACTTTATCGTTAAATGAATATACATTGTTACTATTTAGTATTAAATATAGATGGATAGCTTTAGTATCATTATTATTATAATAAGTTACTATTGTAGCACTTTCAACAGTATCATTTATTGTTATATCAAATTTAGTGTTTGAATTAAAATATTTTTCTATTTTTTCTAATTCTGATGGAGTGTAATTAATTGATACATCGATACCATTATAAATTTCATTTTTAAATATTATACCACTATAAAATAAATCATCTTTATTTATAGATGGAAGTAATATTCCAGAATAATCTCCTTCTTTCACAGTGTTATCATTAACTCTAAAAGCTTCTATGCCAATAATAGGAACTTTTCTTAACTTTCCATGTTGATCAATAAACTCAACTATATCATTTGGAGAAAAATTTCCTTTTTTTCCTGTTCCAGTTACAACAACCTTATTTCCACTTGAAGCTGAAACTGTAATATTCTCTATATTAAATATATTATCACTTTGCAAATATTGATTTTCTATTTTCAAAAATTCATCTTTACTAATTGAAGTTTGTTCAAGTCTTGTTGCTTCCTCTTTTGATACTTCATCTTTTTTACTAGATGTGATACCAATTCCAATTATTAAACCTATAATAATTATAAGAAGTAGAATTACAATTATTAAACATAAACTCATTTTCTTGTGCTGTTTACTTAGATTATTTGTATTATTTAATCTCTGGTTATTTTGTAATGGTTGATTATTAATTATTCCATTATTATCTTGTAGATTAAAATCATTTTGATTTTCGTTATTTGTATCTTGATTCATTTTATTCCTACCTTTCTGTTCTAACTGTTTTAGTCATGAATTCTACTGTTACTTTCATCTCATTAATAATAGTTTTATCTTGAGCAACGTTTTGTACAGAATCAATAATTGTGCAAAGTACGTCATTCAAAATTATAAACTTCTATTTTGTTTATTTTTAGTCTAACCATTCCATAGATACTGATTCAACTAAACCATCCTCTTTAATTTTAACTTGAAATCCAATATCATCTATTGCTCTATTTCCTATATATTCGCTAGAACCGTCAACCCAATATTTTAAATTAAGTTGTCTCATTTCTGATTTTCCAACATTTTTTTCTTCTTCAAAATCATCTCTTCTTTTCGAATCATCTTTACCTAGATATTCAAGCAAATCATAATAAGTTGATTTTTTAGGTGTAATTTTATTCATTGTTATTTTATCCGAAGATGAAGAAATATTTGTAACGTAACAATCACCAAATGTTATTTGTTTATCAGTTGTATTATATGCAATTACATGAACAGATTCTTTACTATCTCCAATCAAAAGATCACTTCCGCCAATATTAAAACTATTTGGTTTTATAATCATTGTTTTATCAGTATCATATCTGTATTTAAATCCAATAGATATTAAATCGCTAACTTTAAAAGGAATTGTTAAAGTCTTACCATTATAAGTTAAAGTCATTTTGTTTATTAAATTCCCATCAGTTTTTTCGTTATATACTCTATATTCTTTTTTTCCCTCAATATTTTCTTTCTTCTTAGAAGTTTTATTAGCACTAATTGTTATTACTACAACAACTGCTAATATTAATGTCAACATTAAACATATCACAAATATAATTCTTTTTTTCATTAAAATTCCATCCTTTCTATCTTTATACTTATATATAAAATTTATATTTGTCACGTATATATTATACTAAAAATTTGTCAACAAAAATCAATACATTTTTTAATACCTATATACATATTGAGTTATTAAAAGTAAATTTTACTTTTATCTCTTATAGCATACACTAAAAAAAAAAAAACGCAAGTTTTCATAACAAATTTCTTGTTAAATTTTTGTTTCATTTTTATGTTGTTTGATTAGCATAAAAAATACAGATGGAAGAGAAAATATCCATCTGTATCGTGATAATTACACCATATAACCACATAGCATAATTATATATTTATGAGTACAAAACAAATACTGTACTCATTATTATATTGTGCATATTATTTAATATTATGCACAATATTTTATATTATTTAATATTATAATTAATATTATCTAACATTATCATCCATATTTTTATACCTATTACCATATGGAATAGTAACGTTTGATAAATCTTCGGGTTGATAATAATCATAATTTACTGTTAGCTTACTTAATCTTTCTTGTAAGGCAGCGTTTTCTCTTGCTTCCTCTTGACGCTTTCTTAAAGCCATTTCTCTATCCAGATGATTCTTATATGACCTTTCAAAATTAAAATCTTTCCCTCTATATGGTTTTCCATTTTGATGGTAATTTATGCCGCCTATATAATTAGTTGGTTGTTTTTCTATTTCATCTTTAGCAAAAAATCCTTTAATTAGCGGCATATTATTGTTTAGTATTTGCAAGTAACTTTCTTTTGTGATATTATTTCCATCATTATCAAATATTGGCTCCATACATAAATGCTTACCATTAAAAGTGCCATTTGGTAAATCGTAGTGTACATATACATTTTGGACAAGCTTGCTAGTATTATCATCAAGAACAATATTTTGTAAATCTCTAAATGAAACTTTAGCATTAATTCCAGAACTATATGATAATACACAATCTGGTATATCTTGTATATTATTATCTTGATAATTATTATTATAATTATTATAATTATTATAATAATTATAATTATTATTCTTTTTTCTTCTAAATAAATCTCTAATTTTCATATATCTTTTAACCTCTTAATCCTCAGAATTCATAAAATCTTTTAACCTTTTACTTCTGCTTGGATGTCTTAATTTCCTTAATGCTTTTGCTTCAATTTGTCTAATACGTTCTCTTGTTACTTGGAATTCACGTCCAACTTCTTCTAATGTTCTCATACGTCCATCTTGAAGACCAAATCTAAGTTTTAATACTTTTGCCTCTCTTGGAGTTAATGTTTGCATTACATCTTCTATATGTTCTCTTAGAAGGACATCAGCTGCTTGTGCTGCAGGAGATGGAGCATCTTCGTCTGGTATAAAATTACCTAGATTACTTTCGTCTTCCTCACCAACAGGAGTTTCTAAAGAAATTGGTTCTTGAGATACTTTTAGAACTTCTCTTACTTTTTCAACAGGCATTTCAAGTTCTTCTGCAATTTCTTCTGGTGTTGGTTCTCTACCTAAAGTTTGAAGTAAATGTCTAGAAGTACGAATTAATTTATTAATTGTTTCAACCATGTGTACAGGTATTCTTATTGTTCTTGCTTGATCTGCTATTGCTCTTGTTATTGCTTGTCTAATCCACCAAGTAGCATATGTACTAAATTTATATCCTTTAGATTGATCAAATTTATCAACAGCTTTTATAAGTCCAAGATTTCCTTCTTGAATAAGATCAAGGAAATTCATTCCTCTTCCAATATATTTTTTTGCTATACTTACAACAAGTCTTAAATTAGATTCTATTAAACGTTTTTTTGCTTCTTTATCGCCTTTTACCATTTTCTCGGCAAGTATATTTTCTTCTTCATAAGTTAATAATGGAATTTTACCTATCTCTTTTAAAAACATTTTTACTGGATCATCTACATTTAAATTATCAACAAAATCCATGTTTTTTACATCATCAAGTAAAATATCTTTTTCTATTTGAGTTATATCTTCAAGATTAGGCTCTATATCAAGTTCAGCTACAGATTTAGCTCCATCAATTGATGTAACTGACATATCAGAATCATCTACGTTAATATCATCATCTTCAATTGCTTCTCTGTCGTCTCCTTCAAGAAAATCTATATTTTCTTCTTTTGATGTTTCTTTATTATTATCCATTATTATATTAAGATTAAGTTCTGCTAAGGCATCATATATTTTTGCCATTTGCTCTGGAGTTATATTTTCATCTTCAGCAAATTTTACTACATCTTTATATAGAACTTTTTTTTGTTTTTTTCCTTTTTCTATAAATTCTTTTATTTTATTTTTTTTAGCTTCTTTTATATTTTCATCTTTATTAGATTCGTCTAATTTTTGTTCTACTTTTTTATCTGCCTTTTTATCTACCTTTTTAGCTGATGATTTAGTTGCTTTTTTGTTTTCTTTATTTTCTTTGTTTTCTTTTGTTTCTTCAATATTTTTTTTATTCTTTGTTTCCTCTTTCATTCTAAACTCCTTTTTTATTTAATTTAGATATTTCAATTATAATTTGATTTAATTCAAGTTGAAGAATTTCTTGTTCATCCTTTGAAATATTCTCATCTAATCTTTTCAAAATACTATCTCTTCTTAAAAATAGTTTTTCCCTATGTTTGGATGTTAATACGTCATTTAGCAATTTTTTATTATCAGCATTTTGTGTATCAATATATATAATTTCTGTAAGTTCTTTTATCATATCTTCGTCTTTAACTTTTGATAGTATATCAATTTTATTTATATCATAATCTTTTTTTAAGTCTAATATAAATTCATAAATATTTCTTATATTTTCATCTTCTATATCTTCTTCTTTTATTTTATCAAATACTGTTTCTTGAATTTTTTTATCATGACTTAATATAAGTGCAATAATATACTGTTCTTGCCTTTTCTTTAAAGATGTTGTAAGATGAATTTTTCTAGTTAATGCTTGCATGTCAATTGAAACTACTTCATGTTTTTTATTAAGTCTTTTTTCTATTTCTTTTATTATAGATCCAGTTCCTATGTTATATTTTTCAGCTATTTTATTTATATATATTTCTCTTTCTATATCATTTTCTATAGTTGCTAAAATTTCAGCTGTTTTTGTTAAAAATGAAATTTTAGAATCAATGTTATTTATATCAAGTTGTTTTTCAAGCATTGATACTTTAAATTCAACAAGTGAAATACTATTTTCTATACAATTTTTAAATCTATCTTTACCATATTTATTAATATATTCATCTGGATCTTTTACATCATTTTTGTCAAGTTTTAAAACTTTTACATTTATACCACGTTTTTGCAATATATCAAGACCTCTTAATGTTGCATTTTGCCCTGCTGCATCTTGATCATAACATATTATAACTTTATCAGTATATTTTTTTAAAAGTCTTGCTTGATCGTCAGTTAATGCTGTACCAAGAGATGCTACAACGTTAGTAAAACCACTTTTTTGAAGTGCAATCGCGTCCATATATCCTTCTACAATTATTATTGTATCTTGTTTTTCTCTTTTTGCAAAATTCATAAGATACAAAGTCTTACCTTTATGATATATTTCATTTTCTTGAGAATTAACATATTTAGGAAGAGAATTATCTAAAACTCTACCTCCAAATGCAACAATTCTATCTCTAATATCAAATATTGGAAAAATAAGTCTTGAATAAAATCTATCATAAATTCTACCTTTATCATTTTGTAATAAGATCCCTGATTTTAGTATTTCTTCTTTTGTAAATCCTTTTTTTATTAAATAATCGAATAAAGGTATATCACCATTTGCAAAACCAATTCCAAATTTATTAATAGTGTTTATATCAAATTTTCTTTTTTTCACATATTCTTTTACAGAATTATTTTCTTCTTTTAATAAACTTACAAGATTATTATGATAATATATACCAACTTCCCTATTAATGTTAAACATCGTTTCTTTTAAATCTTTTATTTCTTTTTGATTAGTAGGAAGTTTTGATGATTGTTCATATCTTGCTAAATCAATATGAGCTCTTTGTGCAAGTAGTTCAACACTTTCCCAAAAATCTAAATTTTCAATTTTCATTATAAATGATATAACATTACCACCCTGAGAACAACCAAAGCATTTAAATATTTGCTTGTCCATAGACACACAAAAAGAAGGAGTTTTTTCTCTATGAAAAGGGCATAATCCAATAAAGTTTCTGCCACTTTTTTTTAGTGTTACATATTCAGATATTACATCTACTATATCATTTTGAGATATAACTTCATCGATTAAATCTTCTGAATAGTATGCCATCTTTTCTCCTTCCTATTTTATGCTACAAGCATTTTTATTCTTTCTTCTCTATTTAGATATATATTTGAAGTATTTACTATAGCTATTAAAATTAAAAGTGTAGTAAATATTACTTGATAATTTAATATATTAATTTCAAATATAGATATACTAATATACAAAGTTACAAAAAATATTTTTATTATTGTTGACTTAGTATCATATCTTCTATGTAGTATTACAGACAAAACTTCTATAAATACAATATATAAAAACATGAATATATAGAAAGTTTTTGAAGTTGATAAGATATTATTAGTATTACTTATTAAATTAGGTATAAATTTATTAAAATCAATATTAAAAATATTTGTATTTAAATTTATAAAATCCCCTATTTTACTATTATCAACATGAGTAAATCTAATAATATAACTACTTGCAGTGACTATTCCACAAGATATAATAGCTATTAATATTATACAAATAAATAATTTACTAATATTTACTCTTTCAACTTTATACAAAGTATCCTTTGTTTTTTTATTTACAATAGATATTATCTTTTTAGGAAATCCAATATGAGTATTATCTAAATTAGCTGTTAAAAACAAAGATATTAAAGCAATAGCTACCCATACTAAAAAATGAACACCTAAAATTATAGTAATAGATACTAGTACACCTAAAATTAATGATAATATTAAATATTTTTTATTTTTTATTCCTCTTTGTTTTAATTCATCTATAAGTTTTTGTATAACAAATATAGATGATAAAATCATAATTGTATTAATCAAATTTATAAATAAATTTATTTTAGTTATATATACACATGGTAGTATAGAAAAAGCAAACATTCCTAATACTGATAATATATCACTTTTTGAAACATTAAATATTACTTTTTTTAAGACAATTGCTATTATAAGCTTAAGTAATATATATATACCTAAAGTAATATTATTAATTAAATATAAATATCTATATATTGATATTACACTCATTATAATTACAATAAATGATATATATATATACCTATACACTAGTGATATATTTCTTTTTACTTTTTTTCTATATAATTTATCTTTTATATAAACATATAGAAGTACTAACAGTACTGTTGCAATTACATATACGACTTTTAAAATATTAGCAGTAGTGCTATTATTACTATTATTAAGTAATAATAACACATCTTCATATCCCATAAATAAAATAAGTGCTACAAATATTATTACTACTAAACTACGTGAAATTTTACTAATACTCATTTATCTCTACCCACTTTTTAAAAGTCAACCTCTTATTTATTTTTATTGTTATACATTTCATTAACTTTTGCTAATGCTTCATGAGTTCCTATATCGAAACAATCTCCTGAAAAAGCATAAGCATAAAGTGGTACTTTTTTGTATAAATATGCTACTAAGTTACCTGGCGCATCACAAGAATTTCCCTCTTCTAAATATGTTTTTATTTGAGGTACTATTTCTCTTGGATATATATATTCAGCATAAACTGCAAACTTTCCTTTTGGATCTGCTGGCTTTTCTTCAAAACCAATCATTTTCATATCACTATCTAACTGAGCTACACCAAGTCTTTTTAGAGTTTCATAATCTTCTTCTCTTACACACACACATGGTGACTTTTTCTCTTTATAACAGTTATAAAAATCAGTAAGTTCAAACTCAAATAAATTATCAGTTGCAAGTACTAATATATCATCGTCAACATTTGCATTTTCAATTACAAATTGTATATCACCTATTGCACCCAATCTATCATCGTTAGATGTAGTTCCATCATTAAATACAGTTATAGGCTTTATGTTATTTTTCTCATTTGCCCAATTCTCAAAATGCTTTGTATATTTAGCATTTGTAACCAAATATATTGCATCTATATCATCAATTTTGTTTACTTTATCTAATGTATAATCAATAATTGATCTTCCTCCTACTTTAAGCAATGCTTTAGGAAAATTTTCAGTTAATGGAAATAACCTAGTTGCATATCCTGCACATAATAAAATACATTTCATATTAATCTCTCCTTAATTTATAACATACATTTTTTTACACTTTATACATGTAATGTAATTAGTATTATACCATATAAAATATTGATTTTCAATATTTTTCTACAATATTTATAATTATATAATTAAAATACATCTCTACAATAATTGTAATATTTTAAATAAATTTAGCTTATCATTACACAAACTTTTTTTATTTTCTTTTAGAATTTCTAACTATTTTATCTTTTTGATTATATAATGATATGATATATTTAAGTTTCGAGATTTTTTAAAAAATAAATAATAAAAAGGGCTAAAATTAAATTAATATGTAAAAATCATCTT
>CANRGL010000029.1 GCA_947630145.1 uncultured Clostridia bacterium
TTTTATCCCTTATAGCATACACTAAAAAAAAAAAACGCAAGTTTTCATAACAAATTTATTGTTAAATTTTTGTTACAATTCAATATTATTTTTGTTACTATAATTTGTATTGTAAATTTTTTATACTATAATCAAGTAAAAGTCAACACTATAACTGTCAATATATAAATTTTCACTTGACAGATATAACTTTTTCTCTAATATCTAATTTTTTGAAAATAGCTGTTTTACCTAAAACAATTAATTTTATAAAAAAAGAAATTAAAACATTTTTATATTTATTTTAATTCCTTTTTACAATTTATTATCTTTCTTTTTCCATAGATTATGGCGATTGTAATTCTCTTACCTTCTTTCTAAAGAAAAATTTACCAAATTTGCTTTCTTTAACATAATCGCAAAACTCTAAAGTTTTAATCAACATACTTTGTAATTTACTATTTTTTTCTTTAGTTCTTCATTGTCATTTCAAATATCATCACATAATCTCAATATTAATTTTATTTTTTATATTTAACAAATTTTTTCATCTAAAATTCTAAATAAATATTTATCTCCACTATCAATAAAACAAGCTCCACACTTGCATCTTTGTATATCATATACATGTTTAGATTCGACTATATCATTACATTTTTAACATTTGGTTTTCATTCATTATCACCTTATTAGATAAAATTATCAGGAATTTTATCCGATACTTTTGGAATTTTATCCGATACTTTATCCGATACTTTTGGATAAAATATCGAAATAAGTAACTATCTTTTTGCCCATACTGGATAACGAGTTGTTCCAATATTTTTTATTTTTTCCTCCATTATTTTTCCCCCTTTATCGCTTTTTATAATCCACATTACTTTTCTTGTAGTTTCTTTCATTTCTATAATATCTTTTTTCTTTAATTTGATTTTCTTTTATTATCATTTCATGTATTACCTGTTATATTTTAAACCAATCCTACTATGGTTGCAAAAGTACCATAATCTTCGTCTTGTTTTTTTGTTGACATTCTATATGAATAAAAATCTCTTTCATTACAACATGTACAAATATTAGAATCAACAATATTTTCTTTTTTAACACCGATATTAATTAAATCCTGCTTAATTACATATATAAGATCAAAATGGTATCTTCCCTCTTTATCCTTTGTAATATATTTATCTTCATAATCAAAGATCTCTACAAATTTATTTTTAAATTCTACCTCTTTACTTGTAAAGCAACAACTTTTAATAGATGGCCCTATACATACAATTAAATTTTCAAATTTAGATTTAAATTTTTCATTCATAATTTTTGCAGCTTTAAGTGTTATTCTTTTTAATGTACCCTTCCAACCACTATGAATATTTGCATATATATTTAAAACAGGATCATAAATAATTACGGGATTACAATCAGCAGTTGTAACTAGTGTATTTATATTTTTTCTTGTTACAATATATCCATCATAGCATTCTTTAGATAAATTACTAAACTTAAATTTATCTTTATTTTGATCATCTAATAATAAAATATTATCTGTATGATCTTGCTTACCTTTATATATATCATTTTTATTAATATTTAATTTTGAAGATATAATTTCTAAATTTTTATCTACATTTTCATATTTATCATTTCCTACAGTCCTAAAATTTAGACTTTTATATACTCCTGTACTCACTCCTCCATGCCTTAGAGATATTAAATGTTTTAGTTTATCACTATATTTTTCTAGTATCTTAAATTTTATATATTCAACATCTCCATCTTTTATATGTATAATATCTTTACTATTAAAATCACTCATTACTTTACCTCTATTTCTTTTCCTAATTTAAAGGAATATATATATGTTTTTTCAACAACTTTTTTAGTTAATTTTTCTAGTGCTATTTTATATATATCAAGTTGTAATTTATATCTATCTAAAAATTCTTTTTCATTATTTAAACTATCAGTTTTAAAATCAACTAATACTATATTATTATTTTCATTTATATAATATAAATCAATAATACCTTGTATTGCACTTTTAGATATACTTTCATCATTTAGTATAAATTCTTTTTCTTTATATATTTTCTCTGAATGTTTTAGTTGTTTTCCTATTTTTGAATTTATAAATATATTTATTTTATTTATCATTTCATTTGTAATATTTTCTTTTAATAAAATTTTCTTATTTATTAATTTTTGTATAAAAGTATTTAAATCATTAATATTATTTATTTTAGAATAATTTATATACATTAAGATATTATGCATAGTAGTTCCGTATGAGGCTCCTGTATTATTATTTACTTTCTCTAAACATTCTGGTGCTTTAAATGAAGTATCTAAATTTTCATCTATCATTTTTATTTTATTTTTTTCTTGTTTTAACATACTCACACTTGTTCTACTATTTATCTTAGTTTCATCACTATATTTATAACTAAAATCTAATTTACTTTTTAAACTTTCTTTTAAATTATCAATATTATTTTTATTAATTTTTTTAATTGTACTTTCTATATTTTTTATTTTTTCATCAATACTATTTTCTACATTATCATTTTCTACTTTTTTAGTTATTTCTTTTTTAATATCATCTTTTAAAATAATATTTATATCAAATAATTCATCTTTTACATTATTATCTAGAGTACTTAAAGAAATTAATATATTTGAAAAATAATCGTTATTGTTTTCAATTATTTTTGGTTCTATTTTATTATCATTTATTATAACATTCTGTCTTGTTAAATACCTTTCATAGTCTTTTAATGTTGCAAAAATAATTAATTTTTCTTTTGCTCTAGTAAGAGCAACGTAAAGCATCCTAAGTTCCTCAGATTTTGTATCTTTAGTCATTTTATTTTTAATTGCTTGTTTTATAACAGAAGGATAAGTTATATTTAAATCATCTCTTACTACATTAATTCCTATACCTAAAGTATTATCCATTACTACTGTATTTGAAATATCTCTAATGTTATATTTCCTTGTTGTATCACAAAGAATTACAATAGGAAATTCAAGTCCTTTAGATTTATGTATTGTCATTATTCTTACTACATCATCATTTTCTCCTATTACTTTTGCACTAGAAGATACATTATCTTTTTTTGTATTTAAATTATCAATATATTTTATATATGATGATATGCTTACATTTTCAAAATTATTTTCATACTCAGTAGCAATATCAATTAAATAATCTAAATTTGCTTTTCTTATCTTAGCTGTATCTTCTTGTAATAAGTATTGATTATATATATTTGTTTCTTTATATAATTTTAATAAAATTTGAGAAACAGAATATATCTTTGAAATCTGAATATAATTTTCTAAAAACATAGAAAAAGATTGAAGTTTCATTAATAAAATTTTTTCACTTTTATTTAAAATATGATTTTTTTCTTTTTCTTCTAATATTTCTTTTTCAATATATATACAACTATATATACTTTTACCATTTGCTGATAGTTTTATTTTTATTAACTCATCAAGTGTAAAATTACCAATAATACTATACATTATACTTATCATATATATATCTTGTAGTGGATTATCTATTATTCTAAGTAAAGCTAATACAAGTTTTATCTCATCACATTCGAATATATTAGAGCTTGAATCACAAAAAGTAGGTATTCCATTTTCTTTTAATATTTTCTCTAAAATATTTCCTTTATCTTTCATACTTCTTAAAAGTATTACAATGTCTTTATATGAAGCTTGTATAAATTTTTCTTTTTTCATGTCATACACTTTAAAGTCGGTAATTAACTCTTTTATTTTTTTTGCTATTTGAATTGCTTCTATTTCAAAATTTTTAAGTTCAGACAAATACTCGTCTACATTGTCTGATTGTGCATTATCATCATTATATTCTTTATTTTCTTTATCTTCTTTTTTTTCATCCTTTAAATCTATTATATTTAACTGCGTTTTATAATTATTGCTTGCAAGATCTTTATAACTTACAGCTCCAAATTCTAACTTTTCAATATCTGAATAATTACAGTCTCCAACTTTATTACTCATTATTTTTTCAAATATTCTATTAATACTTTCTACAACACCTTTTCTACTTCTAAAATTTTTATTAAGTAAAATTTTTACATCATTTATATTAGTTTTTTGAGGATCATTTAATTCATATTTATTATATTTTTCATTAAAGATTTCAGGCATTGCTTGTCTAAATTTATATATACTTTGTTTTACGTCTCCTACCATAAAACGATTGTTATCCTTTGATATAGCACTTAATATTGCCTCTTGTACTAAACTTGTATCTTGATATTCATCTATATATATTTCTTCAAATTCATTTTTCTTGTCTATTGCTATATTTGTAAGTTCAATACTACCATCATCATTTCTTTTAGTTAAAAGTTTTAATGCTAAATGTTCTATATCACTAAAATCCATTACTGATAAATTAGACTTAATATTTGAATATTGAGTATCAAATTTATAAACTATATCATATAGATAAGATATATATTCATATGCTATCTTGTTATCTTTTAAAATATTATTACTTTTTTCATAAACTTGTTTTTTTAAACCATCTATTTCTTTTTTTAATATTTTGTTTCTAAAATTTGTTATTTGCTCTTTTAGTTCTTCATTTTCACCTTTGTATGATGGCATACGTAAAAAAGAAAAGTTATTTAACATAGTGTACAATTTATCCCAAGTATTAGCTTCATTTATTATACTTTTAATATATGTTAAATCAGAATTTAACACATCGTATATTTTTATAAACTCATCATATTTACTTATTTTATCTAGTACTTGTTTTCCTTTTTCTAGTAATAATACAAGAGAGTCCATAACATCGTCAAATATATTTTTACCAAAATCAGTATAAATTAAGTCAATATCTACATTTTCTATATTATATTTTTCTATATTTTCCTTTAATGTGTAAAGTGGATATGCAAAACTATTAATATATGAATATATTTTTAATATATATTCTACTAAATTATCATCTTTAGAAGAAAATAATTCTAAAACTTTATATAATTTATCTTTCTTTTCTTTATCTTCATTAGCATTTATATATAACTGTTCTAAAATCTTATTTATTGCTTTTATTTTTAATACATTAGCATAAACCTCATCACATATTTTTATATTAGGGTCAATTCCTAATATATTAAAATTTGATCGTATTAATTTTAAGCAAAAAGAATGTATTGTATCTATATTTGCAATGTTTATATTTTTTATTTGCCTTTTTAAAAAAGCATTAGACCTATCATGGTCTAATGCTTCATATATTCTTTTTAAGAGTCTTTCTTTTAATTCACTTGCAGAAGCATTAGTAAAAGTAACAATTAATAATTTATTTATATCTATACCATCATTTATTACACGATTTATAACTCGCTCAACTAAAACAGCAGTTTTACCACTTCCTGCTGAAGCTGCTACTAATATATTACTATTTCTTTTATCTATTGCTTCTTTTTGTTTATCTGTCCACATATATTACTCCTATTTTTATATATTATACACAATATTGCTATTTGATATATAATCTTACACGGAAACCCCTATTATTACTAGGAATTGCAATACCGTAACTATTGCGTGACGTTACCGGACGAATATCTCCACTATAATCACAACTTCCTCCTCGACTGTTACCATATGACTGTCCTTTTTCGTTTGTCCATTCCCCTACATTTCCTGCTAAATCATATATATTTTTTACCATCCATTTATCCGAATAGCCTGATTTTTGTTTTGTACCATATCCCCCAACATTTGCTGGAGACAGTGAATTACTATAATTTCCATAATATCTACTATCTGATAAACTTGAGCCATCAGTTATCTTTTTTACATAATCTTCTATATAGTGACATGTTGTATCCCACGCTTTTCCTGTTAGTAGTCCTGTTTGTACAGAATCGTTATTTATCATTTGTTCTGCACTTTTCTTTGCATTATCATAGGTAATATTTGTCCAAACTACTGCTCCTTTTTTTGATACTGGTGTTCCTACTTCATTAGAAGGTGTATTTTTCCCCTCTGGAGTTCCAGCCTCGTATCTTGCTATATAAAAACCTCCATATTTTTTAACATCTACTGTCTCATCTTCTATTCCATTTGGTAGTGTGTCATCTGATGTATTTGATTCACTTGCACTATAATTACTTGGAAAAGTAAAATCTTTTTTGTAATCTTCTTCTCTTTGTACTGGTATCCATACAAACTCATTTCCTTTTTCATCTTTAATAACAAGTCCATTAGCCCAACCATCTGCTGTTCCCCATTTTGCATTACCTTCATTTATTGGTGCAAAACCTTTTGGTATTACTGGGTTATAATATGTACCTTCTTTTTTTAAGTTAAAAGTTATTGTTTCATCTACAATTTTTCCAAGTTCTAATTTATCTTTATCTTCTATTTCAAATATTCTAGTACTTGTTGTAGTATAACTATATGATGAATTAGTAGCTGATACTTTCAAAAATTTAATATCTGGCATATTTTCATAACTATCTTCTACCTTTGTTACAAATACTTGTGCACCTGTATTAGGCTGTTTTGTCTTTTCATTTGTATAATTTATACCATCACTACTTACTGAGTAACTTACGTTGCTTATTCCTTCTTTATTAGCTAATACTATCTCATAAGCAAATCTATTATCTGTTTTTTCTTTAACATTTAAACCTATGTATATATCATAATATTCATAAAAAGCCACTTTTAAAGTTCCAGTATTTACATTACCTGCTTTATCTATAATAATTACTTGAATTCCTTGTATATCCTTATCAACTTTTAACGCTACATTTCCATTACTATCAGGTATTGCTTTTTTACCTCTAGATTTTAAATATTCTGTATCATATTCAGTTACACCGTTATAATAATTTTGTACATTACCATTTTCATCATACTTTGTTAAATATTCGTATCTTACTTCTTTTACTCCACTTATATCATCACTAACATTAAAACTTACAATATTATTAGTCTCATTATATTTTATATTTTGATTAATTCCACTACTAGAAGTATTACATACAGGAGGCGTTACTTCATAGTTTGACATATCAACTTCTATTTTTCCAACCTCTTGTGAATTTTTAGTTTTTATAAACGTAATTTTTTTATCTTTACCATTTAATTTCTTAAATTTTTCACTTTCTTCTTGTGTAAATCCCTTAACTTGACTTAAATCATCAAAATTAAACTCATTAGTGCCTACGTTTGTTGTAAGTTCTTTATTACCTACTCCACTTACATCTAAAGATAATTTTTCATCACTTGCAAGATTTGCTATAACATATATGCCCATACTGTTTGTCCAACTTTTATTTATTTTTTTTACTGTAAGACCTTCAATACTTTGAATTGTTGTAGAATTATCTTTATATTCCATATTTCTTTCAATTTTTACCCTATTTGTAAGTTTTGAACTAAGTGAAAAATATATATTTTTCTTTGCTTTAACACCTTTTAAATAATATACATTCATAGATGGATATGCTACTACATATACATCTTTTGTATCTCCATCTTTTAATGTACCTCTTTTAGAAGAGTCAATATCTAATTTTGATAAATCTATAACATAGAAAGCACCTAGATCTTCACTTTTTTCGTTATAATCATTATTTAATTTTAATTCCTTCCTAAGTTCTAAACTATCGTTATATTCTATCATATCTAAAATTTCTTTTTGAGACTTTGCAACTTCATCTTCTGTCCTAGTTGGGAATTTATCGTTTTGAATTTGATATGCAGTAGTTAAATCTTCTATTGTAGCTAAATCAGTAGCAAAAGAAGATAGTTTTGCATTTTCTGATGCGTTTCCAACACTTATTATTACAATAGAAAGTAAAATTAACATTACACTTATTGTAATTATTAAAACTATTAAAGAAATTCCAGATTTTTTATTTTTTATTTTTTTCATCATATATCACCTAATAATATATATTATATATATTATTATTACAATTTTCAAGTTTTTTTATAACTACTTGTTTTATTTTTTGTAATTTTATATTAAAAATCATTTGAATAATTTAAAATTTGCTATTTATACTAATTTTTGATATAATTTATATGGTGATTTTTTTGGAGATAATTACAAAACAAAATATAGATGACAAAATTAGTAATATATTTAAAGATAAAAATACAAGTTTTAAATACAAATATATATCAAATAATGAAGATGAGACTTCTTTTTTAGCCAAAACTTTTGCAAAGTATATATCCATAGGAGATATAATAACTCTAAAAGGAGATCTAGGATCTGGCAAAACAGTATTTGTAAAAGGTATTGGTAATTTTTTTAATATACAAGAAGAAATATCAAGTCCAACATTTACTATTGTAAATGAATATCAAACTTATAATTTTACTATTTATCATTTTGATGTATATAGAATAAATGATGTATCTGAATTTATCTATACTGTGGGAGACGACTACTTTTCTAAAGGTCCTTGCTTTATAGAATGGGGAGAAATAATAGAAGAAATTTTACCAAAAAATACAATACATATAGATTTCAAAAAAATAAATGATTATTCTAGAGAAATAATAATATGGAGGAATTAATATGAATATTCTTGCAATTGATACTACTACTAGCACAGCTAGTGTTTCAGTTAAAAGTAATAATAATTTAATTTTAAATAAAGTAGAAAATAACATTACACATTCTGAAAAACTTTTGCCATTAGTTGATGAAACTCTAAAGAAAACTAATATTAATATTTCAGATATATCAATGCTTGCATGTATAAATGGACCTGGATCTTTTACAGGTATAAGGATAGGACTTGCTACTATAAAAGCATTAGCTCAAGTAAATAACATTGAAATATTTTCAATTAATTCATTAGAGTTAATTGCATATTGCACCTTTATACAAAAAGAGCTTTCAAAACCAAGTTATATTGCATCTTTAATTTCTACCAATAATGATAGACTTTATTATTGCATATATAAATTAGAGAAAATACAAGATAAATTATCTATAACTAGTATTACTGATATAAAAAACGATAACATTTCTGATGTAACTGAATATATAAAAGATTATATTAAAAATAGCAATTCAAGTATTTATATTTCTGGAAATGCCGTAGATAAAATAAAAGATAATTTTAAAAATTTTAATTGTAATTTTTATGATTTTTATCCTACTACAAATGACTGCATTAATTTAATTAACTCAATATATAATATAGATAATTATATTTTTAATGCATATACATTAGAAGCAACATATGCCAGATTATCACAAGCAGAAAGGATGAAAAATGAAAAACTTTGATTTGAAAAATGTACAAATATTAGAACTTGAAAGTAAATATATTAATGATATACTAAATATCGAAAAACAGTTAAAAATTCACATATTATCAAAACAAAATGTTATATCACAATTAAACAATCCACATTTTAAATGTTTTATAGCACTATATGAAGAACAAGTAATTGCTTATACATATTTTTCATATATAGATGATATTGAATTAGAAGCAATTGCGGTAAAAAAAGATTTTCAAAGATTACATGTTGCAACTTTGCTTTTAAATACTATATTTGATTTTGCAAACAAACAAAAAATTAAAAATATTTTTTTAGAAGTAAGAAAATCAAATGTTAAGGCTATTAATTTATATACTAAAAATGGATTTAAAAAAATAAATATAAGAAAAAATTATTATACTGATAATTATGAAGACGCTATAATATTTCAAAAACAAATACGCAATTAAATATACTATATACTATATATTTAATTTGCGTATTTTTTTAATTAATCATATTCTAAAAGTAATTTCTTTATCGATTGGTTTGTACTCTTCATAAACTACTCCTGCCTCATCAAACATTTTCATTGATACCGTAGCAGGAATGTGCTTAGAATGTTTTACTTTCATATATACTACCTTTTTAATACCACTTGTAATAATCAGCTTTGCACACTCATTACATGGAAATAAAGTAATATATAAAGTAGCATCTTCAAGATTATGCTTGCTATGCAAAATAGCATTTGCCTCAGCATGAATTACTAAATTATGTTTTGTTTCATCATTCCAATTTTCTTCATTGTCTTCAATTCCTATAGGCATACCGTTATATCCTAATGCAAGTATTCTATTATTTTTTCCTACTATACAACAGCCTACTTGTGTTTTAGGATCTTTTGAACGTATAGCTACTGATTGGGCAACAAGCATAAAGTACGAATTCCAACCAACAACATCTTTCCGATAATTACTCATATAAAAATCCACCTTTCATATTAATTAAAGTTTAAAATTTTTTTATTATTATATTACTCTTTCTTTCATATGTCAATTAATTTATAAATATTTAATATTTTATTGAATATTTTTTTCTTTTATAATAAAATATATATAGTATATTAAATATTAAATATAAAAATACCAAAGAATTTATGGAGGACATATGAAAAAATTTAAAGAATTAAATAGTAAAGATTTAAAAAATGAATGTGATGTTCAAGAATTAGGATTTAAAAAAACTACCGAACTTGAACCTTTTAATGGAATAATAGGTCAAGAACGTGCATTAAATGCTATCAAAACTGCTATGCAAATACCTCAAAAAGGATTTAATCTATATTTATGTGGAGACATTGGTATAGGTAAAACTGCCTATGCACTTTCAATAGTAAATAATTTAGCTAAAGATAAAGCTGTACCAAACGATATTTGCTATATATACAACTTTGATAATCCAAACGAACCTATCTGTATTAGTTTAGAACCTGGAATGGGGCTTGAATTTAAAAGAGATATGAATAGATTTATATCTTCTCTACTTAATAGACTTTCAAAAGATTTGACAGGTGATATGTACGAAAAAGAGAAAAAAAATATACTTGATAGATATGATAGTGCTAAAGAAAAAATTATGAAAGAGTTTGATAAGTCCACTTTCGAACAAGGTTTTAAGGTTAGAAATACAAAAGATGGTATATACTTTTCTCCTGTTCATAATGGTGTTGTTTTAAATGAAGATGCTTTTAATGTTTTAGATGAAAAAACAAAAAAATATTTTGAAGAAAGAAGTCCTAAAATTCAAGAACAAACTTTAGAAGTATTAAAAAAACTAGATAATTTAGATAAAGAAGCAAAATCAGTAATCGAAGAGTGGGAATCAAACCTTACTACTTTTGCTGTAACACAATGTATGAGTGATCTAAAAATAAAATACAAAAGTAATTTAAAAATACAAAACTTTTTGTATTCTATACAAAGTGATGTAATTAAAAATATTAACTATATAAAACAATACGAAGAAATAAATAATAAAAATAACATTCAAGATAAACCTCCTATGATGATGCCAATTCCAAGAATGCCAGTAATGAAACCATGGGAAAATTATAGGGTAAATTTAATTGTTGATAATGATAAATTAATACATGCTCCAGTAATTCAATGTAAAAATCCTAATTATTATGATTTATTTGGAAAATTAGATTTTGAGACTTCCCCTACTGGAACAAAAACAAGTTATATGCTTTTAAAACCAGGTCTTTTTCATAAAGCAAATGGTGGTTATCTAATTATAAACGTAAGGGATGTTTTATCTAATGCTCCTACTTGGGAAGCTTTTAAAAGAGTACTTAGAAATGGTGAATTATCAATTGATAGTTCACGTGATATTGCACAACCAATTACAATAGCTAGTTTAAAACCTGAGGCAGTCCCTATTGATGTACAAGTAATATTAATTGGATCAGAACTACACTACCAACAACTTTGTAGTATGGATGCTGATTTTAAGAAACTATTTAAAGTAAAAGCTGATTTTGATGATACTTATCCTAGAACAAATGATAACATTCAAAAATTAGCTAGATACATAGCTTTTGTAGCAAAGAAAAATAACTTATTCCCTTTTTCTGCAAGTGCTGTAAAAGAAATTATTGAATATAGTTCTAGATGTGCAAATGACAAAAATAGACTTACTGCTGTACTTCAAGATATATCTGATATTGCAATTGAAGCAAATTATATATGTAAAAATAATAATAAAAAAAATGTTACAGACAAAGAAGTAAAACAAGCTTGCAAAACAAGATCTGAACGTTTTGGAAAATATAACGATAATCTAAATAAAATGATTGTAGATGGAGATATAATGATTTCTACTAATGGCGAAAAAATTGGTCAAATTAACGGACTTACTATAATGATGAACGGCGATTTATCTTTTGGTCACGTAGTAAGAGTTACAGCTAATACTTTTATAGGTAAAAGCGGTGTTGTAAATATAGAAAGAGAAGTTGCTATGAGTGGTAATACACATTCAAAAGGTGTATATATTCTATCTGCATATATAGGTGAAAAATACGCCCAAGATATACCATTATCACTTACTGCAAGTATATGTTTTGAACAATTATATAATGGTGTTGATGGCGATAGTGCATCTTCTACTGAACTTTATGCTATTTTATCTAGTTTATCTGGAATACCTATTCATCAAAATCTTGCTGTAACAGGATCTGTAAATCAAAAAGGCGAAATTCAACCTGTAGGACGGAGTGACAGATAAAATTGAAGGATTCTTTAGAGTTTGTAGAGAAAAAGGATTAAATAATAATAATGGTGTGCTAATTCCTATACAAAATGTTAAAAATTTAAATTTAAGTGATGAAGTAATAAATGCCGTTGAAGAAGGTAAATTCCATATTTATCCTATTTCTACAATAGATGAAGGAATTGAAGTACTAACAGGAATGAAGGCAGGAAAACTTTTAGAAACAGGTGAATATGAGAAAAATTCTATAAATTATTTAGTACAAAAAAAATTAAGAAAATATGCTGAAAAAAATAGCAATTAAAAAAACAAAAAAGTCTCGCTAATGATAACTAAGTGAGACTTTTTTATTATATATTATTATATTAGTATATTAGTATATTATTTAATATAATCATTATCGTATTTTTTAAAATATTCTTTTACTTGATCAACATCAGATTTATACTTAACATATCCATTTAATACTTTTTGAGTACTATCAGATCCTTTACCAAGAACTAAAAGTATAGATTTTTTATCTAATTTTTTTGCATAATCTATAGCTTTTTTTATAGCTTCTTCTCTATCTTCTATCTTTTCGTAATTATTGGTATATTTTTTTACATATTCTTCTATTTCATTAGATATCTTGTATACCTCTTCTACTCCTGGATCATCTGCAGTTATATATATCATATCTGAATTTTTACCTGCAACTTCCCCTAAGTTTTTTCTCCTAATTTGAGCTTTTCCACCAGGGCAACCAAATACAGTTATAATGAATCTATCTTTATATTCATTTTTAACAGTTTCATATATTTTTTCAAAACTTAATTTATTATGTGCAAAATCAACTATAGATACGATTTTTTGATCCTTAGTTTTAAAAAGTTCCATTCTTCCAGAAGTCTTTGAATTTTTAAGACCTAAATAAATATAATTACTGTCTATATTTAATATGCTAGTTATAGCAATTGCACAAAGAGCATTTTCAACATTAAATCTACCTGGCATTGTTATTACAAATTCCCTTACAAAATTTTTTGCTTTTACCATAAAATGTATTTCTTCATCATTTTTAGGTAAAATGTTATACGCATAAAAATCTGCATCTTTTTTTGTAGTAGAAAAAGTTATTACTTTACTACAATTTTCTTTTGCTTGATTTAGAATTTTATCACTAAAATCAGAATCTAAATTAACACAAGCAATTTTTGTATTATTAAACAACTTTAATTTACATGAAAAATAGTCTTCAAAAGTTGGATGTTCAATAGGACTTACATGATCCTCTGATATATTTAGAAAAGCTCCAACATCAAATTCTATGTTATGAAGTCTACCATATTTTTGTGTATAAGCTTGTGAAGATACTTCCATAACAATATTCTCAATGTTTGAATCTACAGCATTTCTAAAATGTTTCTCTATTTCATAAGATTCTGGTGTTGTAAGATGAGATTCAAATTTTTCTATTCCATCGTATGTTACAAGAGATGAAATTATAGCTGTATCATTTTTTAAATTTTCTTTTGCATACTCATCTAGTATACTCTTGATATAAAAAGATGTAGTTGTTTTTCCCTTTGTACCAGTTATACCTATTACATTTAATTTTTTTTGAGGAAAGTCAAAATATATTTCTGATAAAATTGACATAGCAATTCTAATATCTTTTACTATTATGCAAGGTAAACATACATCATATTTTTTATCACTTACGTAAAGTATAGCACCATTTTTTATAGCATCTTTTAAATAATCTACTTTAAATGAATCTCCTTTACATATAAATATAGAATTATCTTCCACATCTTTTGAGTTATATGTCATATATTCTATTTTTTTATCTAACATATTTTCACAATTATATATTTTTGTTATTTGATTTTTTTTATTTAAACCGTCTATATATTCTTTTAATTTATACTCTCTCATTTTTACCTCTTTTACATTGTTTAAATTTATATTATATAATTATTCATTTACAGAAAAAGTATTAACTATATTTAAATACTCACTATCTTTATCAGGACCTTTTATACATATATAATGAGCTTTTTCATCATTTGCCTCAAAACACCATATAGTTTGCCACATTTCTTGGTTTTCATAATAGCCATAAACTTTATATGCAGTATAATCTCCTATTTTTACAGTTTCTTTATTAATATTAACTGCACCTTCTGATTTCATAGTATTAAAACAAGACTCAGAATAGTTTATTGCACTTTCTTGAGTAACATATTTTGAAAATATACATATAGTCCATATATTATTAGTATATTGAACCATAGGATCTCCTTCTACTTCATAAAATCTATGCCAACTATTTGGTATTGTTATATATCCATATTCATTATTTCCTATTCTTTTGTTATCAGTGTTATCTATAACCTTTTCAATGTTATTATCATTCATATAATCAAGTGTATTTTCTATTATGTTATAATCTATATCATACTTTTTTCTTTTATTATTAGTTATAGTCACAATTAAAAATATAGTTATTACTACAATTATTATTCCTATAACTAAAAATGTTATAATTAATCTTTTCTTTTTATTATTATTTTCTTTTTTCTTATCTACCTTTGCCTTATCTTTAGCCATAATTCTCACCTCAAAATTAAAAATATAACATTACAAAAATATAACATTATTAATACAAAATAATTATATAATAAAAAAAACAAAAAAACAAGTAACTATATTTTATTACTTATAATCAATAAATAATTAAAAAAACACATATACTAGTCAACTTAGTATATATGCCTTTTTACAATTATTCTTAAGATAGTATGAATTTTATATCTTAATGGTGTACATGAAAATTTTTTATAAAAAAATCCTCTTCATAAATACCTTCGACAAAACTTGTTTCATTTAGTGTAAATTTAACAAAAAATATAGTGTGACTTTTTATTTACACACTATATTTTATAATATTAGATTTTAATTTATCTGACAGTGGTCAGTTTGTCTTTATATATAGCCTAGGACGCATACCTAAATGATCATCAGAATCACTACTAAGCTTGTAATTACGACACGACATTGGAACATTTTTAGCATTACTATTATAATCCGCACTACGAAAACAGTGATACAAATAATTAAATTCAAATACATCGGCTGTCCATTCACATACATTTCCAGCTAAGTCATATATATTTTTTGTCTTCCATGCCTCCGAATAACCAGTTGTTTGTTTTTTACCATATCCGTCAACATTTGCTGGAGGTAGCGAATCAGAATGATTTCCATAATATCTGCTATCTGTTAAACTTGAACCTTCAGCTATTTTTGTTATATCTTCTTCTATAAAGTGGCATGTTGTATCCCACGCACTTCCTGTTAGTAATCCTGTTTGTACATAATCATTACTTGTAGATTAGCGAATTAAAAGCTACAATAAATGTCAAATTAAAAACTACAACAATTAGATAGCATTTGCACTTTAA
>CANRGL010000030.1 GCA_947630145.1 uncultured Clostridia bacterium
GCAGACAGCTTTAGCTAGACAGGACTTTCAGTCCGCAGAAAAGCTCTGTACTTTTAGTGCAGAGTGGTTGACAAATACAAATATGTAGAGATATAATATAGTAAATAAAACGTAAAGGAGTTTTTCAAATGAGTAAATTCTTAAAAGTAGTTAGTATTGTTACTATGTCTTTTTTAGCAGGTATCGTTACATCCACTATTATATCTCAATCAAATCATACATTAAAAATTGAATATAAGGTTGATGATATAAATTCTGATACTAAAGATATAAAAAATATTGAAAGCAATAAGAATAAATCTTAATACTCAATATTATCTATCATTTTATTTTTTATAATCATTATTAAAACAAAAATTGGTATGAATAAAGTTGTATTTTTTTACAACTTTATTTTTTACAACTTTATTTTTTTCTTGAAATTATTGTTATTATATATTATACTTATACATGTAATATATAATAAAAAGAAAGGATGAAAAAATTGAGAGAAAATATAAAAGTGGTATTTATGGGAACACCAGATTTTGCAAAATGTTCTTTAGAAAAATTAGTAGAAAGTGGATATAATGTAATAGGTGTTTTTACAAATCCAGATAAAAAGTCTGGCAGGGGAATGCAACTAAAGTACTCTGCTGTAAAAGAATATGCATTATCAAAAAATATAGATGTTTATCAACCTCAAAAACTTAGGAATAATGTAGAAGTTATTGATATATTAAAAAAAATAAATCCAGATGTTATTTGTGTAGTAGCATATGGAAAGATTTTGCCAAAAGAAATTTTAGAATTGCCAAAGCTTGGATGTATTAATGTACATGGCTCTTTACTTCCAAAATATAGAGGTGCAGCACCAATGCAGTGGGCAATTATAAATGGAGAAGAAAATACTGGAATTACTACTATGTTTATGGATGAAGGAATGGATACAGGAGATATGTTATTAAAAGAGCAAATAAGTATAACTGATGATGATGATTTTGAAACAATACATGATAAATTAAAAAATATAGGTGCTGATCTTTTAATTAAAACTTTGGATAAAGTTGTAGATGGTAGTATAATTAGAGTAAAACAACCACAAGAATGTACAATTGCTCCTATGATAAGTAAAGAAATGACAAAGATTGATTTTTCAAAAACTAGTAGAGAAATTTTTAATTTTGTACGTGGACTTTCTCCTTTTCCAGGAACATATATAGAGGATGAAAAAAATAATAGGTATAAGATATATAAAGTAAAAATTGTAGATAAAAATAAAATATCTAATGATATTACAAGTATAAACCAAAAAGAAGGAACTATTGTTAAGATATCTAAAAATGAGCTTGTAATATCTACAAAGGATGGGTACATAAATATTCTTCAAATACAACCACAAAATTCTAAAAAAATGGATATTACTTCTTTTTTAAATGGAAATAAACAACTTAAAGTAGGAGATAAATTTATATAATAAAATTGCCATGATGAGGTTAATATTATTTGACTTTAATCATGGTAATTTTGTTATAAGTTATAATTATTGTAATTTATATATTTTGCTTTCTGTAAACTGTAGTAGTTTTTAAATATATAAAAGTCAAGAGTTATGCTTGATATTTTATTTTCTTTATGATATAGTATAATAATTAGGAGATAAAAATGGATAAAATAAATATTAATGAATTTACATTAGAAGAATTAGAAAATTATATACTAGATTTAGGTGAGAAAAAATTTCATGCAAAACAAATTTTTAAATGGATACATAAATATAAAATATTAAACTTTGATGAAATGACTGATATATCTAAATCATTAAGAGATAAATTAAAAGAAAAAACATATATCTTAAATATGGAGGTAATTGAGTGTCAGAAATCTAAAAAAGATGGTACAATGAAATTTTTAATAAAGTTAGATGATAATTGTGCTATTGAATCTGTATTTATGAGATATAACCATGGTAATACATTATGTGTTTCTACACAGGTTGGATGTAAAATGGGATGTAAATTTTGTGCTTCTACAAAAGAAGGATTTAGAAGAAATCTTCAAGCTTCAGAAATAGAAGGTCAAATACTTACAGTTGAAAGATATACTAATGAAAAAATTTCAAATGTAGTATATATGGGAATTGGAGAACCTCTTGATAACTTTGATAATACATTAAAGTCTATTGAAATTATAAATGATCCTCAGGGTTTAAATATAGGAGCAAGACATATTAGTCTTTCTACTTGTGGTATAGTACCTAAAATATATGAGCTTGCAGATAAAAATATACAGTGTACATTATCAATTTCTTTACATGCAACTACAGATGAAAAAAGACGTGATATAATGCCTATTGCAAATAAATATAGTATTAATGAATTAATTGATGCTTGTAAAGATTATATAAAAAAGACGGGTAGAAGAATAAGTTTTGAATATGCTTTAATAAAAGGAAAAAATGATAGCTATGAAGATGCCCTAGCTCTTGCTAAATTATTACGCTCTATGATTGCTCATGTAAACCTTATTCCAGTAAATGAAATAAAAGAAAAAGATTACAAAAAAGCAAATGAACAGTCAATTAAGAATTTTATGAATACTTTAAATTCTATGGGGATTGTTACTACTGTAAGAAGAGAATTAGGATCTGATATAGATGCTGCATGTGGCCAACTTAGGAAAAAATATATAGAAAATAACAAGAAATTGCAATAAGTATTGAAAAATGTTTTTTTAAAATATATAATATATATAAAATGAGGTGTAATATGGAGTTTATTACAAAAACAGATGTTGGATTAAAAAGAAACAATAATGAAGATAGTTTCTTTGCTAAAAAGTATAATGATAATGTATCTTTATTTATCGTTGCTGATGGATTGGGAGGCTATGAAGGAGGAGAAATAGCAAGTAAAATACTTACTATTAAAATGTCTAGATACTTTGAAGAACATACTTTAGATCTTAAGAACGATAAATTAATTGTTAAATCTTTAATTGATGGGTTAAATGAAAGTAATAGGCAGATATATAAAATGGAAAAATCAAGTCAAAAGTATAGTGGTATGGGTACTACTATTGTTCTTGTTGCTATAATACATGGGAAAATATATTATCTTTCTGTTGGAGATAGCAGATTATACTTTATTGATTCTAACAAAACTTCTATTACTCAAGTAACTGAAGATGATACTTACGTTAATACATTATTAAAAACTAATGTTATAAATGAAGAAGAAGTAGAAAATCATCCTCAAAAACATGTACTTACTAATGCAGTTGGAGTTTTTAAAGATGTAAAATCTCAAGTTAATACTCTAAATGAAAAAGAAGGTTATCTTCTACTATGTACTGATGGACTTACTAATATGTTAGACAATGATAGAATTTTATCTATACTTAAAAATAATAAATTTGAGAATGTAGCAGACGAGTATATTAAAGAGGCAAATAATAATGGTGGGGTTGATAATACAACCGTTGTAGTAGTAAAACTATAAAGGAGAGAGAAATTTAATATGAATATGATCGGTAAGATGCTTGGTAATAGATATGAAATTCTGGAAAAGATTGGCGAAGGTGGTATGGCTGAAGTATATAAAGCAAAATGTCACCTTTTAAATAGATATGTTGCAATTAAAATATTAAAATCTGAATATTCTAAAGATGAAACTTTTGTAAAAAGATTTAGAGCTGAAGCACAATCTGCTGCATCTCTTACACACGCAAACATTGTATCTGTATATGATGTTGGTAGTGAAGATGGAATTAACTATATAGTTATGGAACTTTTAGAGAGTAAAACTTTAAAAGATTATATTGAAGAACATGGTGCAATGGAATCTGAATTAGTTTTAAAAATTTCTGCACAAATTGCTTCTGCCTTAGAGGCAGCGCATAAAGCTCATATCATACATAGAGATATAAAGCCACAAAATATTGTGCTAAATAAAAATATGGTAGCAAAAGTTACAGATTTTGGTATTGCAAAAATAACTAATGTTCCAAGTTCAACTATAACTAGTTTTGGAAGTACTATGGGATCTGTACATTATTTCTCGCCAGAACACGCAAAAGGTGGATATACTGATGAAAAATCTGATATATATTCTTTAGGTATAGTAATGTATGAAATGGCAACTGGTAAACTTCCATTTGATGCTGATTCTGCTGTATCAGTTGCATTAAAACAAATACAGGAAGAACCTATTCCACCTATAGAAGTAAATCCAAAAGTATCACAAGCACTAAATCAAATAATATTAAAAGCATTACAAAAAAGTACAGCTATTAGGTATCAAAATGCAACTGAATTATTGGTTGATATATCTCAAGCTTTACTTAGACCTAATTCTTTAATATTAAGACCTGCTTCTTCTGTTGAAGCTGGAGCAACTCAAGTTATACCTACACTTAATAACATTGACTCTGAAGAAAAGGTCCCTAATATTAGAACTAGAGAGCCTAGACGTGCTAATGTTATATCATCTTCTAGAAATTCTTCAATGGAAAATGATGTAGAAGAAGATAGTAATGATTCTGAAGAAAATAAGAAAAAGAAAAATAACAAAAATGATAAGAAAAAAAAGATAATAATCATTTGCTCTATAGTTGCAGCAGTTATTATTGCTACTATAATTGGTGTAGTTATATATAAAAATAACAAGCAAAAGCAAGAAGAAAATAGGGAAATAGAAGTTCCAAACTTAATAGGAAGAACTTTTGATGAAGTAGTCGAAGAATATTCAAAACAAGGTATAGAAATTATAAAAGATAAAGTAGAATATAGTTCTGAACAACCAGAAGGTGCAATAATTTCTCAAGATCCTGAAAAAGGAACTAAGACAAAAGACAAAAAAATAAAAGTGGTTGTTAGTAAAGGCGAAAAAATGGTAGAGGTTCCTGACGTTACAGGAAAAGATATTAAAGTTGCAACTTATGAATTGCAAGATACTTTAGGATTTGTAATACAAAGAGAAGATGTTGTAAATGAAAAAGTAGCAGAAGGAATAATAATTTCTCAAGATATTAAAAAAGGTGAACAAGTCCCATATGGTTCAACTATTAAATTACAAGTAAGTAAAGGCGATGGAAAAGAGACAGTATCAGTTCCAAGTGTAATAGGAAAATCAGAAGCTGATGCAAAATCTGCACTAGAGGCCTTAGGTCTTGCAGTAAATGTTAAATATTCTGAGGATAAAACTAAATCAAATGGAGTAGTAATCGCACAAAGTTATCCTCAAAATCAAACTTTAAAACAAGGTACACTTATTGAAATTACAGTAAACAAGATTTTACTTACAAAGACAGTATCTATAGACTTATTAGAGCTTCAAGGTGGAACTCCAATGGAAGCTAAAACTATAAATATAAGGGTTAGTGCTAGTGTAGATGGTGGAGCATATAATAACGTTTACGAAGAAAATCTTGACCCAAGTAAAAAGAGTACATCTTTTGAAATACATGGATATAATAATGCTACACTCAAAGTATATTTAAATAATAAACAAGTAAAGGAATTTACAGTAAGTTTTAATTAAAGTATTAATTAAAAAAGTACTCATATTTTATTATATATTTATATGAGTACTTTTATCTTAATAAGGAGTTTTTAAATTGAAAGCAAGAGTAAAACAGATTATATTAGATAAATATTTACTAGAAAATATAGATACACATGACGAATTTATTGCAGGTATAAGAGGAAATGTGAAAAAAAAGACTAATATTTTAGTTGGTGATTTAGTAGAAGTAGAAGCTAGCTCAGATATATATATGATAAAAAATATTTTAAAAAGAAATAATTTTTTTATTCGCCCACCAGTCGCTAATATTGATAATTTGGTAATTGTTGTATCACTTGCAAATCCAAAACCTGATTTTTTACTTTTAGATAAGCAATTAGTTTTATGTATGTCAAAGAATATAACTCCTATTATTGTTATAAACAAAATTGATCTTAATGTTACTATAGATACAAAAAAAGATTTAGAGTATATAAGGAATGTATACAAAAAACTTAATTTTGAGGTAATAGAAGTAAGCTATAATGATGCAATTAAAATAAATAAATTAGTATGCTATTTAAAGGGTAAAATTTCTGCATTTTCTGGGAACTCAGGTGTAGGAAAGTCTAGTATAATAAATGCTATTTTTAAAGATGAGATAAAAAAAGCAGAAATTTCTGAAATTGCTAAAAAGACTAAAAGAGGAAGACATACTACAAAGCATGTTAAAATATATTCAGATAATGATATGTATATATTAGATACACCTGGATTTTCTAGTTATAATTTATATAACATTGAACATAATAAATTAAAAGATTTTTATCCTGAATTTTCAAATCATAAATGTGAATATTTAGATTGTAATCATATAAATGAGGATGTATCTTCATGTGCTATTAAAAAGGCTGTTAATGATGGTATAATCGATAAAGGAAGGTATGAAAGATACGTAGAACTTTTTTTAAATTTAAAAGAAATTTATGACAAAAAATATAAGTAAAGAAGGTGATATATATGAAAGATGATATTTCTATTTCTATACTTGACGCTAAAGATAAAGTTACTTTTTTAAATAGTTTAGTAAAGGCAAAAGAAAATATTCAATCATTAGATGTTAAAACTAATATATACAAATTAAATATACATTTTGACGTGATGGATTTAAAATTTGTACCAAATGTTGGTGTAGATTTAAAATATGTAGAAATTGCTAAAAAAATGGGTTTTTTTGCTGATGTTCATTTAATGGTTCAAAAACCTGTTGAAGATAAATTTATTGATAAAGCAATAGAATATGGTGCTGATAATATAACTATACATTATGAAATTGAAAATTTTGAAGAATCACTAAAATATTTATTAAAAATGAAAAAGAAAATTTATGATAAAGAAAATAAAAATTTTACAATTGGTGTTTCTTTAAAACCTAATACAAAAATTGATGTATTAAAAAAATATATTTCTAAAATTGATAGAATATTACTTATGAGTGTTGAACCAGGAAAAGGTGGACAAAAATTTATAGATAAAATAAATGATAAAATAATTTTTGCTAAAGAAAAATATAAAAATACAATTATACAAATAGATGGTGGAATAAATGAAAAAACTATATGTAAACCAATACGTGAAGGTATTGATAGTATAGTTATAGGAAGTTATTTAAGTAAATCTTTAAATTTTACTGAGTTATATAATAAAATATTAATTTTAAATTGCATACATACAATTGAAAAAACTCCAAGAAGAGCTAATATGAAACTTGATACAACAACATTACAAGTAGTTGATGGCGGATATGGAGAAAATGATATTTTACTTGGTATTAACGTACCTGATATACGAAAATGTGCTAATGTTTGGTATAAATACATTGGGATAGAATGTATTAGATACTTTTTTAGTTCCCCATTTCATGATTATAGAAGGTTTGCTATATTTTGTATAATTAACAACATAAATATATTGTATAAAAAGGTTTTAAAAGATAATAAAGATAAAAATTCATTAAAACAAATAAAAGATTATTTTAAATTATTTGAAGATAATATAATGTACGTTAATAATTGGGATTTAACTGATGTTGCAGGGCCAAATATTTTTGCATACATCTTATATATGTCAAATGAAAAACAAAAAAAGAAAAAATTATATAAATATTTAAATAGTAATAATTTCTGGACAAAAAGAATTGCTATTGTATCAATGCTTAATTTTGTTAAAAACGATTATTTAGAACTACCTTTAGAGGTTTGTGATTATGTACTATATGATAATTTTCATCTATTTCAAAAAGCAACTGGTTGGGTATTAAGAGAATTGTATAAAAAAGAACCTAAAGTTATAGTAGAATATTTACATGATAAAAATAAAATAAAAAAACTTCCAAGTATTTTATTATCTTATGCATGTGAAAAAATGACAATTATGGAAAAAGAAAAAATACGAAATGATATTGATGAGGTGTAATATGATTGGAATAATTGGAGCTATGGATATAGAAATAGATAGACTTTTAAAGGATTTAAAGAATAAAAAGATAGAAAAAGTAGCTTTTTTAGAAGTTTATTTAGGTACGTTATATTCTAAAGAAGTTGTTATAGCAAAATCAAATGAAGGTAAAGTAAATTCTGCAATAGCAACTCAATTATTAATTTCTAATTTTAATGTTAATTGTATAATAAATGCAGGGGTTGCAGGTGCTGTAGATAATAGCTTACAAATTTTTGATATAGCAATATCAAGTAATACCGTAGAATTTGATCAAGATGTTACTGCATTAGGTTATGATAAAGGCTATACATTTGGCTTAGATAAAGTTTATATTAATGCATCTAAAAGTTTATCATATAAATTAGATTTAATATGTAAAAGATTAAAAATCAATTCAAAAATTGGAACTATTTGTTCATCTGATAAATTTGTAGTAGATAAAAAAGAAAAAGAAATGCTAAAAAATAATTTTAATGCAATTGCCGTAGATATGGAAAGTGCTAGTATTAATCACGTAGCTTGTTTGAATGATATACCTTTTGTTAGTTTTAGAGTAATATCAGATAGTGGAAATAATATAGAATACTCAAAATTTGCAAATGGTGCAGTGGAGAAAATATCTATTATTTTAAGTGAATTATTTAAGGAGGATATGTTATGAAAAAAATTGCTATAATGACAGCAGGTGGAGATTGCGCAGGGCTTAATGCAGCAATAAAGTCAGTTGTTATGGCTGCTACTAAGAGGAATATTGTAGTAGTTGGTATAATTGATGGGTTTATTGGTTTTGTTGAAAGAAAATACATCGTTTTAGATACTAAAGCAGTGGAAAATATAGAAAGACAAGGAGGAACTATTCTTGGGTCTTCAAATAAAGAATGTCCTTTTCATTATCCAAGTAAAGAAAAAGAAAATGTATTTGAAGATAGAGTTAAAGATTCAATTGAAGCCTTAAAAAAAATAGGTGTAGAAGGAATGATCGTTATAGGTGGAGATGGTACTCTTGATTCTGCAAGAGTTATTGATGAAGCAGGTATGCCTACTATAGGAATTCCAAAAACTATTGATAATGATATGGTAGCTAGTAATCCTACAATAGGTTTTGATACAGGAGTAGAAAATGCAGTTGAGGCTATTCGTAAATTAAAGACTACTGCAGCATCACATAGAAGAGTAATGGTAGTTGAAATGATGGGAAGAACTTCTGGATATTTAACTTTATATAGTGGATTTGCTGCAGGCGCTGATATAATACTACTTCCTGAAAGAGAATATGACTTAAATGTTGTATGCAATAAAGTAAAAGAAATTATGAATACTGACAAACGTTATGTAATAATTGCTGTATCTGAAGCATGCAAACAAATAGGGAAAGAAGAAACTATATCAAAGGTTATTAAAAATAGTTTTGAACAAAAAAGATTTGGTGGAATAGCTGCTAAACTTTCAGCTCAAATCGAAGAAATAACTGGCTATGAATCAAGGCCTATGGTTTTAGGTCATTTACAAAGAGGAGGAGATCCTTGTGCATCAGATATTATTCTTGGTGCAAGACTTGGTGACTATGCTCTAAAGCTCATTTCTTCTGGAGAACATGGGTACATTGTAGGTGTAAAACAAAATGAATTACAAAAAATAGAATTTCCAAAAGAGCGAATTCCAAGAATTTTAGATTTAGAAAAAGACGATATATATATGACTGCAATGGATATGGGAATAAGTTTTGGAATATAAAAAAAAGTAAACTTATGTTTGACAATAAAAAATATATATGATATAATTTAAAATAAACATAGGTTTGAAAGGGGTAATTATAATGGATTCTACTTTAAATGTGCAAGAAAAAAGGGTTTTTGATTATTTAAAAGAACAAATTAGATTGAAAGGATATCCACCTTCTGTAAGGGAAATTTGTGCTGCACTTGGTTTTAAATCTACATCTTCTGCACATCAATATATAGCTAGACTTGCAGAAAAAGGATATATTGATAAAAGTGATTTAAAAACAAGAGCTATAAGAATAAAAGGTGATGAGCCTACAATTTCAATTCCAATTGTAGGGAAAGTTGCAGCAGGTGAACCAATTTTAGCACAAGAAAATATTGAAGATTATTTTTCTATTGGTGAGAGTTTCTTTGCAAAATCAGATTTAAAAAATGATACTTTTGTTCTTAAAGTACAAGGTGAAAGTATGATTAATGCAGGAATTAATGATGGGGATTATATTATAGTATCAAAACAAGATACTGCTAGAAATGGTCAAATAATTGTAGCTATGATTGATGGAAATGCAACAGTAAAAACTTTTTATAAAGAAAAAGATCATGTAAGATTACAACCAGAAAATGATACTATGGATCCTATAATAGTAAAAGATGTACAAGTAGTAGGTAAAGTAGTTGGCTTATTTAGAAAAATATAACAAATAAAACATCAACGACATAAAATATTATAGTCGGGGGTGTTTTTTTATGGAGCTTAAAAATATAAAAATTGGACTTGGTATAACTGGCTCTTTTTGCAACTTTTCAGAAACTAAGGAAGTTATATCCAATTTAAGAGATGCTGGTGCCGATGTTTATCCTATAGTATCGTTTATGACTAAAAATTTAGATACTAGGTTTTATAAAAAAGAAGATTATCTTAGTATGTTGGAAAAAGAATCTAATAATAAAATTATAGATACAATACAAAAAGCAGAACCAATAGGTCCAAAAAATATGGTAGATATTATATTAATTTGTCCTTGCACAGGTAATAGTCTTGCAAAACTTGCAAATGGAATTACAGATACTCCAGTACTTATGGCTGTAAAAGGACATATTAGAAATAACAAACCTGTAGTTATTGGAGTTTCAACAAATGACGGACTAGGAGCAAGTTTACAAAATATTGCTAAATTGTTAAATACTAAAAATATGTATTTTGTACCTTTTAGACAAGATGATTGTATTTCTAAACCTAAATCTTTAGTTTTAGATTATAGATACATAATAAAAACAATAAAATTAGCTTTAGAGGGAAAACAAATACAACCAATTTTATCAAAATAAATAACACACCTCAAAATTAAATGAGGTGTGTTATTTATTTAGGCAGATATCATCATTCCTTTTTCAAAGAGTTCAACGGTTGAAGTAATGAACTCAGGAATATTTGGAAGCGTTCCAAGCAGAAATGCCTCTCTGAACAAATCGAAGTTTTTCATCATATTCTGTGAGTGACAACGCTTAGAGTACCCACAAATAATTTGATTATTTTCGACAAGTTTTAAAGATATGCTACTGGGTGTAGCTTCAATTTGATAAATAGGAGTTTGATTGACGATTATAGTTTCTTCTTGACCAATGTCAAATGAAACTACCTCGAAGCGGTCGTTTAGTTTGATTGTTCTTGTGCTGTGCATTTTTAATCATCCTTTTTTCCTTATTTTTTATTAATACCCTATTAAGGGGTATTATACAAATTAAATACATATATATAATATCACATTTTTTTAAAATTGTCAAGAAAATTATGTAAAAAACATGGTCGATTTTTGTCGATAAATAAATCTAGTATAGCAAAAAGCCTAAAATATATTATTCACATATTTTAGACTTTTATAACAATCATGCAATCAAGTAGATATCTGTGGTAGTAAATTCTTTTCTTTGATAGAAAGGGTTATTTCCAGTACTAAGTATTAAATCAATCGAAATATATCCTTCTTGATCAATAGTAATGTCAAAAATCGCATTGGTAACATTAGAACTACATTTCATACGTTTTCCTTCAATATAAATGGCATTAGTTTTTAATAATTCATAAGCTTTCTTTGAAAGAAAAATATGTGCATTAAAACTTATTGCAAGTTGACATATTCGAGCCACTATATCCTCATTTTCCCGTAATTTGATTACATTTTCAATATTAATTAACATTGGTATTATCCTCCTAAATTAAAATTTTAAATATAGTACCCCATTAATACCAACAAATATTTTATCATGTTTTTACATAAATGTCAAATTATTGTATAATTTATTTTCATTATATTTAAATTATTGCTTTTTAACTAGTTGATAATTTATTTTCTTTATGTTAAAATAAAAATTAATTAAGAGGTGATTTTATTGAATGAATTAATTGATGCAATATGTGATTATGTAAGAAAACCATACACTGATTATGCTATAATGCTTAACGGTAAATGGGGAAGTGGTAAAACTTATTTTTGGAATAATAATTTAAGAGATAAAATTGATAAGATAACAATAGGTGAAAAGAAATATAAAACTATATATATATCATTATATGGCGTAAATAGTTTAGAGGAGATAAGTAAAAAGCTATTTATTGAGACAAATCCTATGTTAAGTAAAACTTTAAAAAAATTTGTTGAAAATAAAAAAGGAAATTCTATTCCTGAATATGTAAAAACAGGACTAGACATGGCTAATTTATTTGGAAGTATGAATTTTAATTCTGATAAAGTTGATTTTTCAAAATTATTTACTGTTGATGATAAAGTTTTATGCTTTGATGATCTAGAAAGAGCAAATATTGATGTTATAGATATATTAGGATATATTAATAATTTCGTTGAACATGATGGCATAAAGACTATAATTATTTGTAATGAGGAAGAACTTGCAATTAAATTTAAAAATGACAATATTGATTTTAAAAAATGGATTGCAACTTATGTTTTAGATAAACAAGGAAGAATTGAAAAAAAGCCAATAACTGATGTTTCAAAATTTATAGAAGATGATAGTTATAGATATTTACTTGATAAAGAAGTTTCATTTTTATTTGAAAAATCTAATGAATATCAAAGAATTAAAGAAAAATTAATAGGTGAGACTTTTGAGTTTGTTCCAGAATATAAATATGTCCTTAACTCTATGATAAATAAATTTAGTTATAATGAAAAGTTATATGAATTTTACAAAAAAAATTATGCGTCTATAGAAAATACATTTCTTAAAACTGATAGTAGAAATTTAAGAATTTTAAAACATGCTTTAAATGATTTTGAAAAAATATATGTAAGTGTAAATAATGATTATCCTGATATACCTTATGAGCTTTTAAAAATAATGCTTAAATTTACTATAGCTATATCTTATGAAATAAAAGCTAATAATAAATTTATGGATATCGATAATAATGATGAATATATATCAATTATATTTACTTCTCAAATTTTAAATGATACCAACCAAATGTATTTAAGAGAATTTGACAATAAATATTTTATAAATTGCGATGTTAAGTATAGATTTTTTAAATTTATTGAAATATATATTAGAACAAGAATTTTAGATGAGAAAATATATAAAAAGAATATAGAAGAGGCAATTGAAAGTATAAACAAAGTAACTGATATAAATAATAAACAATATTTAAAATTATTAAATGGTGAATATTGGCAATTATCTGATTTTGACTTTGATTTATTATGGAAAAAAGGAATAAATGAAATAAAATTTGGTAAAGTTGATTTTAAAGATTATGTAAGTTTGTTTACAGTGTATAAATATCTAATAAATATGGGACTTGTAGATTATTCCATAGAAGATTTGAAACAAAATTTCATAATCGGTATGGAAGTCTCTGCAAATGAGCATATTAATGATATAGATATGTTAAGAGCTCTTACTAGTAAAGATATAGAGTTTTCAACTACTGATACTGACTTTAAAGAAATAAAAAAAGAATTTACAAAAATTAAGCAAAAAACTATAGAACAAATATCTGCAAAGAAATCTATTAGTTTATTTAAAAATCTTCCTAATAGTCCATCAAAATTTTATGCACAACTTACTGAAGAATATAAAGATATACCTGTATTTGCAAGATATGATATGGAAGATTTATATAAAAAATTATCTGAAACTTCTAATTATGATTTAAATAAATTAATTGATATTTTAACAGTTAGATACAAAAAAAATAAAGCGATGTTAAAAAGTGATAGTAAAAATTTGAAAAAATTATGTACATTAATAAGAAAAAATAAAAATGATAAAAAATTTAATTCTAGAGTTTTAAAAAATGCTTTACTTGAAAATATTGCTACGGCAATAGAAAATCTTATAAATTAAAGTGTTCTGTAAGTGTTGACAGTAACACAAAAAAAGTATATAATGCATTATATGTTGCATTGTATACTTTTTAAGTATCATTTTTCAAATTTCTGTAAAAAATTTCCTATGACTTATTATGAATTTTAATATAAAATTATAATATATATATTTTAAATATTAAAATTTAAAAGTATAAATGCAATTTAATAACAGATAATATTATTAAATTACAACTTAGGAGGTTAATATGAAAGCTACAGGAATTATAAGAAAAATTGATGACTTAGGTAGAATAGTGATACCTAAAGAAATTAGAAAAAGTTTACGTATTAGAGAAGGAGAGCCTTTGGAAATTTACATTGAAAAAGACGGTGAAATTATTTTAAGAAAACATGCTACTATGGGTGATATGTTAGAAGTTGCCAGTCAGTATGCTGAAACGTTAAATAAGACATCCGACTTTGTTACATGTATAACAGATACTGAAACTATTATTGCTGTATCAGGCGCCCCTAAGAATGAATATTTAGCAAAAGAAATTAGTGAACATGTATTAAACGTTATGGAAGATAGAGCTATTTGGTCAACTAAAGATGATAGAAGCATGCCAATAATAATGGGTGAAAGTCCTCTAAAGTATCGCTCACAAATAATTGCACCTATAATTTGTGATGGTGATGCGCTAGGTACTGTTATTTTGTTTTCTACTGATTATAAAAAAACAATAACAAATGTAGAGTATAAATTAGTTCAAAATGCTGCTAATTTTTTAGGTAAACAAATGGAAGCATAATTGTAATAATAGGTAATTTTGGTTTACCTATTATTTTTTTACTCATAATAATTTATGAGGTAATAAAAATGTTTACATATATTCCAAAAAAATCAAAAGAGATATATAATTATATAATTGCACATCGTGGTTATCATCATAACTTTCCAGAAAATACTTTAATGGCATATAAAGAAGCAATAAAAAGAAATTTAAGTATTGAATTAGATATTAGAATGACAAAAGACGGATATATAATTTGTATGCATGATAGATATGCAAAGAGACTTCTTGGTAAAAATAAAAAGACATCAAATATGACATTAAGTGAAATAAGTAAGTATACGATAATAGATAGTAATGAAAAAGTTCCATTACTAAGTCAAGTATTTAATATTGTAAATGGTAAAGTATCAATTTTAATAGAAGTAAAAGGGCTCTTAAATAATAAGTTTCTAAAAAATTTATTTTATCTTATTTATAATTATAACGGAAAAATATATTTTCATGCAAAAAATATAATAACTTATTTTATTTTAAAGAGTATATGGAATGATAAAGTGTTCTATATTTTAAATCCTTTTAGGAAAAGATTTAATTTTTTGAAAAATAAATATTATACAAAATTATATGAAAGTTAACTTTTTT
>CANRGL010000031.1 GCA_947630145.1 uncultured Clostridia bacterium
ATAATCGTTATAATAATCCTTGCTGCAGTAGTAATACTAACATTAAGTAAAAATAATCCAGTAGAAAGTGCAAGAAAGGCAAGATTTATGGAAGATGTAAGAAGTTTCCAAGATGAACTAGCACTAAGTATATCAAAGGATTATGTAACAAAAAAAGAAAATAGAAATGAAAAGTTTAATGCAACAGATTTTGATAAAATTAAAGAATACATACCAAGTTTTACAAAAGATTATGAGAAAAAGTTATATGTAAAAGACGATGAATTAATGTATGAAGAAGATAACGTAACAGAAAAAGAGAAAAATTGGTTAGAAGAATTAGGAATAGGAAAAAAAGAAAGTTTTGCTAAAAAAGTAAAAGAAGATCCAATAACATATTATGGACAATATGTAACAAATTATACGACAGATCATAGTGAAACAGAAAATGCAGTAGAAAAGTGGCAAATATTTCATTCGGATGGAGAGCATATATATTTAATAGCAGATGACTATATAAGTTATCAATATGCACCAAATGGAAAAAATAATAGTGAAATATATCATAATGAATCAAATTATTGCTTGTCATTTAAAAATGTGTATAAAGATTATGAAGGTTCAAAAGATATAATAAACTATTCAAAATCAAATAAATGGATAAGTTGGGTAGATAAGTATCCTGATAGCACAAATGAAAATATACGAGCAGTAGCATATATGCTAGATACAAGTGAAAATGTATGGGGAAAATATGCAGGTTCTAAGGCAGAATATGCAATAGGAAGCCCAACACTAGAAATGTTTGTAGAGTCATATAACAGGACACATAAAGAAGGAGAACAACTTGAATGTAAAGAGATGGGCATAGATGGCTATAGAATAAACATTGGAGTTAAATTTTTTAATGATAGTGGAGAATTTAATAAATTGTATGTAATACCAGAGAGTACAAAGACATGTATTGGTATGTGGCTAGCTTCTCCTCATAATAGTAGAGGGTGCGATTTAATGTGTGTGCGTAATAGTGGTATTGTGTCTAGTCCTGAATTTTCTAATAGTTCTTCTATTGGCTTACGTCCACTAGTTTGCTTAAAATCAGATGTCACATTAAAAAAAGTTTCAGGTGGCTTTGAGATAGAATAAAAAAATAGGATGATTAGACATTTAATCATCCCATTTTTTAGCTAATTTACATTGTAAAAACTTTTAGTATAGATAAGATTATACCAACTAAAGACATAACTATACCTAAAAGAGAATAATTACTTCTACGAGTTTCATGTGTAACAATACCAATAGCTAGTCCAGGAATTGCTATTGCTACACCGAGAATTGGATATAGCCAAGTAATTAAACTTGCAACACCTAATATAAATGAAATAGCAGCAAATGCATCTACTTCATAAGTTACCTTTTTATTTTCAACTTTTACTTCTTCTTTTTTTTCTACTGTTTTTGGAGTAGAAGTAGATTTTTTTGTAGTAGGTGTTTTAGCATTTGTTTTTTTTGTAGTAGTTTTTGCAGTTGTTTTCTTTTTAGTTGCTTCTTTTGTTTTTTCCATAAAAAACCATCCTTTCAATTAAAAAATAATATTAAAATTATACTATTAGAACTAAACGTACTAAATAGCTATTTTGTAAGCAATGACATAAAATAATAAAGCTTACAAATAGTAATATATAATCTATATAAAATATTATAACATTAAATTATTAAAATTTTCAATATATTATTAATATTTTTTTTTAATATATTGAAAAAAAAAATCAAATAATATATAATTATTAGTATAGAAGGAAGAAAATATGGAAGAATATATAAAAAATATAGATTTACAAAATATTTCTATGCAAACTTTAGCTTTTATTGGTGATGCAGTATATAACGTATATATAAGAACATATCTTGCATCTCAAAAAAACTTAAAAACTGGTGCTCTACATAAAGATTCTATTAAATATGTTAGTGCAAAAGGACAATCATATATAGTTGATAGAATATTAGATGAACTAACTGATGAAGAAATAAACATATATAAAAGAGGAAGAAATACAAATATACATACAGTTTCCAAAAATGTAGATGTAATAGAATATAAAAAATCTACTGGTTTTGAAACTTTGATAGGTTATTTATATTTGAAACATAATAATGAAAGATTAGATTTTTTAATTGAAAAATGTATTGAATGTTTTTAATTGATTGGAGGACAAAATATATGGCAAATAAAGAAAATGTTGAGTCTATTGATTATAACGTAAAAGAAATATTAGATAATATAGAAGGAAGTAAAAAATTAATACTTACTCCTGAAGATAAAAAAAATATTAAAGACTCTTTAGATTTTGAAGGAGCTATAGAAAATATAGATATAGGTGGAAATGATAATAGAGTTATCTATACAGATGGCGACGAACAATTATTATATGAAGATGGAGAGTTTTTTCTTGTAAGTTCAACTGATTCATTAAAAAGTAGGGTAAAGAAAAAACGTGAAGAAGCTAGAAATATGTATATAGAATATTTTATTAAACATATGCTAAATCCTTTGTTAAAGCAAAAACAAATAAATAACATTGCTAAAACTATATCTGTTGAAGAGCCAAAAAAACAAAAAAATAGTAGGGATAGTAGAGATAGTAGAGATAGTTTAAAATCTAAAGTTAAATCAGTACCTGATAAAGAAAGTCAAAATAGTATAAGTAGAAAAAAAGAAGGAAAAGTAAAGGATGAAAGATTAAGATAAAAATTAAGGAGGTTATAATAATAGCCTCCTTTTTATACAACATATAATTAATTATTGACTAATAGCTTGTTTTACTTGTTCTACGTCTGCTACTCCTGCAGGAGCTGCTGGTATATAATATCCTTTTTCTTTATTTATTAAATATACTTGCCATTGTAAATTTTCAAGTTTATTTCTTTGTTCTATAAGTGTATCTCTAAAATTTTTGTTATTAGATTGTTGAATTGAATAATTTATTAAAGTGATAATTGTATTTGTACATGATAATACAGAATCCATAGCTAATTTTTCATTCATAATTTTTACCTCCTATAACATATTTGAAAGTTCTGTTTTAAGTGTTGTACAAGCTGTAGATATACTATCAAGAACTTCCGTTATATTTTGATCTTGTGTTAAAGTTTTAAAATAGTTAATTTTATCGCAAAAACTTGTTGAATGACCACATATGTGTCTAATATTTTGAATTTCAATTTGATTTAAACTATCCATAAAAAATCCTCCTTTTAAATCACATACATATTATTAGCATTAAAAAATTTTTTATACTGGAAAGAATAGAAAAAGAATCGACAAATGCCGATTCTCTATTTATTTTCTTCAAAAATTAATTTTGCATGTATAACTAGTCTTTTTGTATTTAGATTTGTACATGTTGATAATGTTAATATTTTATCATTTGAATTTAAATTTTCATTAAAACTATACATACTTTTACTTTTTATATTATTAATAAAATCTAAATATTCAGAATCTGATTTAAAATTAACACTTAAATAATAAGTTTCAGGATTAGTAACATATACAGAAAATATTTTCCATAAAGTTGATCTTGTTTGTGTATCAAGATTTATATATAAATTTTGATCATCATTAAAAAAGTTTTTATTAAGCATTTTTGTTAAATTACTAAACATTGTACCATTAATCATATTATGACCATAAATGATGTTATTCTTATCTAAAGTATCAATATTATTTCTATAATCTAGAAAAATCCAACCAGATTGGCTATATGATTTAGTAAAAGAATGTTTTAAATAATAATCATTATCATTACTTTGTACAACTGGATAATTAATATTTGTACCATTTATTTTTATATATCCAACAGTATCACTATTTTTTTGCTTTAGAGAATTTACATCTGTATCTATCAAAGTAGCAGTAGCACCATTTACTTCAATATTTTTATCATTTACTTGTATATCATTATTTAAACTCTCTATTATTTTATCAGCTTTTTTTAAATTTATGTACCTATATATAATAATTCCAATACATATCAGTATAACTAAAAAAGACACAAGACGTATTATAGATATTAAACTTATTTTTTTTGCTTTAACTTTTTTTGTTTTTTTATCTTGTTGTATTCGTCTTCTTTTTGGTTGTTCTATATTATTACTCAAAATCTCACCTTTTAAATATTATTATTTTTCTTTTTTTTTGAATAAACAAAAGTAAAGCCTATAACAACTAAAGCAAGTACAATAATTGGAATTATAATATATAAAATATCTCCAGTTGATGGATTTGAAGTAGCAGTATTGTTAGGAGTAACTTGCTTTTGAGACAATCCATCTAATGCTGTTTTAAGATTAGATACAGTAGAAATATAATCTTGTATACTTAAATCTGAAGTTTCGTTAATTGATTTAGCTTTAGTTAATGCATCCTTTAAAACTTGAACTGAATCATCTGTATAATTAGATACATCAATACTTTCTGCTTTTTTTATTAATTCATTTAAAGCTGAAAGATCATATTCAGCTTTTTCTATTAAATCTTTAAGTGAGTTTGTAAGTTCTTTTACTTTGTCAACAGTTAAGTTTTCTTTATCATTTATACCTTCTTGGGCATTAGATATTGTATCTGGTAAATTTTTAATAGAATCATCTGTAAAATAATCACTAAAATCCATTATATCTTTAGCTTGTAGTAATAAGCTTTCTAATGTAGAAGTATCTACAACAAGATTACTAATACTAGTTTCTAACTGTTTTGTTAATTCTTTTATTTGGTCATTTGTAAAAACACTAGAATTTTCAACTGCACTTTCAGCTTTTGTTATATTTTCTTGTAAAGCTTTTGTTGAGTTATCATCATATCCACCAGGCTCTAAAGTAGACTTAGCCTTTTGAATTGTAGAATTTAATTTATCAAGACTTTCAGTATCTTTCTCAAAATAAGTTAAGAAAGATGAAAGAGGCGTAAATATTTTATCCCAAATATTAGAAGTTATATTAACTACATATTTTTGTACATCTTGTATAATAGTATCAAGATTATCCATTACAGATGTAGAACAATCTGGGTTATATTTTATTATATCAGCTTTAATTTTTTGTAATTCAACACCTAGAGCTATTTTTACTTCAAATGTGCTTAAAGTTTGATTATTATCACTTCCAGAAGATATTTTATATGCTTTGGAAGGTTGATACTCTAAAGTAGTACTTGTATTACTTTCATCAGAAGTTGAAAATTTAAGTTTAGTGTATGTTTTATCTTCTAGATTTGGAATTTTAAAATTATATATATCTCCGTTAAAATCACCTAATGTAGTGTTTATATATGAAATATTAGATATCTTCTTTAGAACTCCTTCCTCAGGTGTAATATCTAACGTATCATTTTGATCATTAAGAAGAGTAAGTTTTAATTTAGTTCCATCCCATGAGTCTGGTTTTATAAAACAAACAGTTTCATCAGCATTAGCTGTAGCACAAAATGAAACATTTGTTATAAAAAAGAAACTAAATACAATTAACACTCCAATTATATATTTAAAATAATTTTTTTTCATAATAAATTTTCCTTTCTTTTTCCTTTTGTATAGGTAAATATATAAGTATAATAATAATTATATATTACAATTTATACTTTTTCTTTAGTTTTCAATAACACCTCCTAAAATAAACTAAATTGTATATTTACTTTTTATAGCATACACTAAAAAATAAAAATAATCAAGATTTTATCTAAATTTGTCATTAAAAAATTTAATATATATTTTTTTATAAAAAAACTGTCTTTTTTATACTTATTTTGCCTTAATTACATTATTTTATTGTAGGCTTAGATACAAGAGCAAATAAAAATCCAAATAGTACAGCAGAACAAATTCCTGCAGCACAAGCTTTAACGCCTCCTGTAAATATACCAAGTACACCAATATTATCTATTTCTTCCATAACACCAGTGCCTAAGCAATATCCAAATCCTGATATTGGTACTGTTGCACCAGCTCCTCCAAATTCTACAATTTTACCATATATTCCTATTGATGTAAGAATAACACCTAATGTTACAAATATAACTAATATTCTTGCAGGAGTAAGTTTAGTTTTATCTATTAAAATTTGACCTATTGAACAAATAATTCCACCAGTTATAAATACCTTTAAATATTCAACAAATATATCCATTATACCACCTCATTTTCTATAGATATTGCGTGAGCAATACCAGGTACTGATTCTCCTTGTAAAGAAGAAAGCGGACTCATCAGTGCACCTGTTGCTACAACTAAAACTTTATTTAATTTACCTTGTTTTAGTAGTTTATAAAAATAACCACTAAAAACACTTGCTATGCAACCACATCCACTACCACCACAATGAGTATCTTGAGTACTATCGTCATAAATAAGTTTACCGCAATCTTTATGTATAAGAGATATATCTATACCTTCTTTACTAAATAAATCAATTAATATTTCTGAGCCTAATACTCCTAAATCACCAGTTATTATAGCATCATAATAATCAGCTTTTCTTCCTGTATCTTCTAAATGTGTCATGACTGTACTAAATGCTGCCGGTGCCATTGCTGCTCCCATATTCATAATATCTGATATTCCTAAATCTATAATTTTACCTGGAGTAGCATAAGTTGCATAAGCGCCTGTAGTAGTAGAATAATCTTTAGGCACTATTAGTGCAGCTCCACTAGCAGTAACAGTACATTGAGCAGTAGGACTCTTCTGATTACCATGTTCTAGTGGCATTCTAAATTGTCTTTCTGCACTACAAAAATGGGAAGAAGTTGCTGCAACTGTTTTGTTTGCAAACTCTGCATCAATAAAACTAGACGCAAGGATTAAAGATTCAACAAAAGTTGAACATGCACCATATAATCCAAAAAAAGGAATATTTAAATCTCTTATACAAAATCCTGAAGCTATACATTGATTTAATAAATCACCTGCAAAAATATAATCTATTCTACTTGCGTCCATACTTGCTTTAGTAAATAAATTATTTATGCAATCGCTCATTAATCTTGATTCTGCTTTTTCAAAAGTTTTTTCACCAAAAAATATATCATCATTATGCATATCAAAATGTGATGCAAGTGGCCCTTGCATTTCTTTTGGTCCAACAATAGAAGATGTTTCGAATATTTTAGGTGAATTTTTAAATTTTATTGTTTGATTTCCAACTTTCATTTTTTCCTCCTATATTATAAATAATTTTAATAACCAATATATGAATCCCACAATAGCAGAAGTAGTAATTCCATATACAAGTACGGGTCCTGCTATTTTAAACATATTAGCACCAAGTCCTAGTATATAATCATCAAGTTTAAATTCTATTGCAGGTGCTACTATTGAATTTGAAAAACCAGTAATTGGAACGACAGAACCTGCTCCTGCAAATTTTCCTATTTTTGAATAAACTCTAATTGCTGTTAAAAAAGCTCCTAAAAATATAAGAATTATTGTTGTAATTGTTGTAGCAGTTTTCTTATCCATACCATAATGCATACATATATCAGTAATTATTTGTCCAATAATACAAATTAAACCTCCAACTATAAAAGCTAAAGTTATATTTTTTGCAATAGGACTTTTTTTTGCTTTTGTATCAACATAATCTGAATATTCTTGATTTGTCATATTAATATTTGAACTCATTTTTATCACCTAAAAGTATTATTTGCAAAAAATGTTGAAATATAAAAATAAATAAAAAATAAGTTTAAAATTTATTTTAAATAAAACATCATATATATATTATGTATAATAACGTTTTGAAATATTGACAGAAATATACGACTTTGATATAATAGGGTTATAAAATAAAGAATAAAAAATGCGAGGTGAATTTACTAAGTAGGTTATTAGTTACAATTAATAAAAAATAATGGAGGGATTATTTATGCCAGCATCTAGAATATTAGAAAGTCTTATTAGTATGATCGATGAAGAAGAAAAAGTAAAAGAAATAATGTGTAATAATCGGAAGGAATTATCAGAAAATTACAATGAGTTATTAAAAGATGCATCTCAAAAAGGATGTATTAAATTAGTAAAATTATTGTTAGAGTTTGATGAAGTAGATCCAACGGAAGATAATAATTATTCTATAAGATATGCATCAAAAAATGGATATCCTGAAGTAGTAAAATTATTATTACAAAATAAGAATGTAGATCCAACAGCAAAAAATAATTTTGCTATGGAAATGGCAATAAAAAATGGTCATTCTGAAGTTGTAAAGGCTCTTTTACAAGACAAAAGGATAGATCCTTCAGCTAGAAAAAATTATGCTATACAACTAGCAGCCTCAAGAGGATGTACTGAAATTGTAAAGTTACTTTTACAAGATGAAAGGGTAGATCCTTCAGCAAATAATAATTATGCTATTAAAAAAGCATCATATTATGGACATATCCAGATAGTACAATTATTATTGAAGCATGACAAGGTAGATCCCAATGTAGATGATGGCTATCCCATAATATATGCAATATCTAACGGTCACATCGATTTGGTAAGGTTATTATTACAAGATGAAAGAGTAGATCCTACTGCAAGAAATAATTATGGTATAAAACTAGCAATAGAAAATGGTGATACTGAAATTTTAAAATTACTTTCACAAGACGAGCGAGTAGTTAATTTAATGAAATCTAATTATGAAAAAGAAATAGTATCAAGATATGAATACCATGATTTAGAAAAATTATTACGAATGCAATAAAAGAATAAAAAGTGTTACAGATGTATTTTCTGTAGCACTTTTCTTAATAAAGAAATGGTTATATAAATTACTTATATAGCTTTTTTTCATTATGTATGGTATAATAATAATATATATTTTAATTTTAGGAGAATTAGTGTGAAAAATAAAAAAAGAGTTTTATTAGGAATGAGTGGAGGAGTAGACAGTTCAGTTAGTGCTATTTTACTGCAAAAGTCAGGCTATGAGGTTATTGGAATTACAATGAGGCTTTTTGAAGATGAAAAGTTTCAAGAAAATGAATCTGGGTGTTGCAATTTAACTACAATAAATGATGCTAAAAGAGTATGCGACAAACTTGGTATAAGCCATTACACTTATGATTTTAGAAAAGAATTTAAGGAATTTGTAATCGATAATTTTGTAGAAGAATATAAAAGTGGAAGGACTCCTAATCCTTGTATAGAGTGTAATAGAAAATTAAAATTTGGAAAAATGTATGAGCTTGCTAAAAAGCTTGATTGTGAATACATAGCAACAGGACATTATGCTAAAGTTGAATATAGCAATTTATATAATAGTTATGTATTAAAAAAATCTCATAATGAGGATAAAGATCAAAGTTATGTGTTATACTGTATAGATAAAGAAATACTTCCTCATGTTATCTTTCCTTTAGAAAAATTTGAAAGTAAAGATGAGGTAAGAAAAATTGCACAAGAATATAACTTGCAAGTAGCATCAAAACCAGATAGCGAAGATATTTGCTTTATACCAGATAACAATTATAAAAGATTTTTAGATGAAAATGTAAAAGTAACAGATGGAAAAATATATGATATAGAAGGTAATATGAGAGGAAAACATACAGGATTTACTCATTATACAATAGGACAAAGAAAAGGACTTGGAATTCAAAATAAAAAACCGCTATATGTGGTAAAAATTAATCCTAATAGTAATGAAATTATTGTTGGAGAAAAAGATAGTGTATTAAAAAAAGAAGTTGTTTTAGAGAATATAAATATATTAGTTCCTAATGTTATAAACAGTAAAGGTATAGATGTTAAAGCTAAAATTAGATATAAAGCAAAAGAACAAAGTGCCAAAGTATATCTTATTAATGATAAATTAAAAGTAGTTTTTGATACTCCACAATTTGCTATTACTCCAGGACAATCTCTGGTAATATATATAGATGATGTAGTTATAGCAGGAGGAATTATAAAATAAAATATTTTTGCTAAAAAGATTGAAATCTAAGTAAAAGTTTGATATAATAATGCAAATGTCAAAAGTAGTTTTGGAGGTAGTATTAAATGGAGAACGAGAAGAAGTTTAGCGGAGAGATGTTCGGGTATGACAAAAAAGAAGTAGAAGAATATATAAAAGCTATGAAAGCTGAATATGAAAGCAAAATACAAGCTGAAAAATCAGATGCTAATAGAATTGCAAATGAACTTACTATTTTAAAAAGAAAATTAGAAAAATATGAAGTTGATTATATTGCAAAACAAGAAAAAGTCGCTAATGCTTTAATTACAGCAGAAGATCAAGCAAAAAAAATAATTGAAAATTCAAGAATAGAATCAATGCAAGAAAAAGATAGAATAGAACATTTAATTGAGATGGAAAAAGAAAAATTATTAGACATAAAAAAAGATGTGATAGACTTAAAAGAAAAGACAATTGCTTTACTTGAAAAATATAGTAATGAAATGAATAATTTACTTGATTAGTAATAATAAATAATTAGTTGTAATACAATGAAACTAAGGTGATAGTTTTATGAAGATTACAGCTGTTTTTTTATCTAAAAAAAATAGTAATAAAATAAAGAATAGTAGAATAATTAATGATAAAATAATAAATAATAAAGTAAATAGGTTTGTAGATAATATTCAAAATGTAAGCCATGTAGAAAAAAAAGGTGGAATTTCTAAGGTAACTTTTTTACTTATTTTTTTGTTTGGAATAGTTATTTTTGCTAAAAGTATACCTTTTTCATCTAAAGTCATATATTTTGGTTCTAACTTTAGACAAGCAGATAAAAATAATGTCAAAATTTCTGATTTATTTAATATTTATGGATTATATAACAAAGAAAATTATTTATTTAATGAAGAAGTAATAGAAAAAAAAGAAGAATTAGATCCGCAAAAAGATGCAATGGAAATATTAGATAGTATAGTAAAAGATCAAAATGAACAAACTGTTTTTGGAGAAAATAGGCAAGTAAATGTTGAAATAACAGAAAATAGCAAAAATATACAAAGAGTAAATTTAAATAAAATGAAGATCTTAAATTATTCTTCAAAAAGAGAAATTGATTTTAAATCATTAGCTGTATCTAATATAACTCTTACAAAAAAAAGTGATAAGATTTTGTTATATAATACACATACTTCCGAAAGTTATGCAAATAGTGATATGTATAAATTTGAATATTCAGGGGCCAGAAGATCACAAGATGCAAATTATAACATGTTATCCGTAGCCCAAAAATTAAAAAGCAATTTAGATAGCAAAGGCTTTGAAGTATTACATGATACGACTCCTCATGATTATGGGACATATACTAGTTCTTATGCAAGGTCTAGAATAACTGTAAAAAATGCACTTGCTACAATGGGAAATGCTGGAATAATTATAGATGTGCATAGAGATGCAATTGCGGATTTAGACTTTAGACCTTCTGTTGATATAAAAGGAGTTAAAGTAGCACAGTGTATGCTAGTTATGGGAGTTGGTACTGATGTTACGGAAAATCCTTACTATGAAGAAAATTTAAAACTTGCTTTTAAAATACAGCAACTTGCAGATGAACTATATCCAGGACTTTTTAGACCAATGATAATCAGGGATTCAATATATAACCAAGATTTAAACAAGTATTCTTTACTTATAGAAATAGGTGCAAGTGGAAATACGTTAGATGAAGCATATCTATCTACAAGATGTATTTCTAATTTATTAAATATTATATATAAAGATTGACTATTTTGTTTTTTATATGTTATAATCTACAAATGTAATAAAAATGTTTTAGAAAGGAATGAATTTAGTGTCAGATAAATTAGTAATTGTTGAATCACCATCTAAAGCTAAAACAATAAAAAAATATCTTGGAAGTGATTATGATGTAATTGCATCTCAAGGACATATTATAGATTTACCTAAAAGTAAACTAGGTGTTGATATTGAAAATAATTTTAAACCTCAATATATAACAATGAAGGGAAAGGCTAAAATTGTAAAGGAAATAAAAGATAAAGCTAAAAATAAAAAAGAAATTTATCTTGCAACCGACCCTGACCGTGAAGGAGAGGCTATAGCTTGGCATATAAAAAATGTACTTGGAATAGACGATAATAAAAAATGTAGAATTGCTTTTAATGAAATTACAAAAACAGCAGTAAAAAATGCAGTCTCACAAGTAAGGAAAATTGATTTAAATTTAGTAGATGCTCAACAAGCAAGAAGAATCTTAGATAGAATAGTTGGATATAAGTTAAGCCCTATATTGTGGAAAAAAGTAAAGAAGGGACTTAGTGCTGGTCGTGTTCAGTCAGTTGCCCTTAAGATAATAATAGATAAAGAAAATGAAATAAGGAATTTTAAAAAGGAAGAATATTGGAATTTATCTGTTAAATTACTTAAAGGAAAAGATAATTTTGAAGCAAAATTTTACGGAAATAAAAAAGGTAAAATAAACTTAAAAAATGAAGAACAAGTAAAAGATGTTATAAAAGATATAGATAAAAAAGATTATGAAGTTATAGATGTTATTAAAAGTAGTAGAAAAAGAAGTCCTGCTCCACCATTTACGACATCTTCACTTCAACAGGAAGCTTCAAGAAAGCTTGGATTTAATGTAAAAAGAACTATGATGGTAGCACAAAAATTATATGAAGATGGACATATAACATATATGAGAACTGACTCAGTTAGGATTTCAGATGATGCAAGAGCTATGGCTAAAAAATATATTGAAGAAAAATATGGAAAAGAATATTATGAAAATAGATATTTTAAAACTAAAGCTTCAGCTCAAGATGCACATGAGGCTATACGACCATCTAATATATTAAATAGCTTAAGTAATTTTGATAATTTTTCAAAAGATGAACAAAAATTATATACTTTAATATTAAATAGATTTTTAGCAAGTCAAATGTCAAATGCAGTATATGATACAACTAAAGTAAAAATTAATGTTTGTGATTATATATTTAATGCTAATGGCTCTATTGTTAAATTTGATGGATTTATGAAGTTATATACTGAAGGAAAAGATGATAAGGATAAAACTAAAACTGATAATATAGAAGATGATGATAGTATAGAAAACATTTTACCAGATTTAAAAGTAGGGGATATATTAAAGCAAAAGAAAATTTTAAGTGCTCAAAAATTTACAGAACCACCTGCAAGATATACAGAAGCAAGTCTTGTAAAAGCATTAGAGGAAAAAGGAATAGGTAGACCTAGTACTTATGCTCCTACAATATCTACAATAGAAGAGAGAACTTATGTAGAAAGAGAAAATAAATATTTAGTTCCAACTAAATTAGGTGAGATTGTAAATAATTTAATGGAAGATAATTTTAAAAATATAGTTGATGAAAAGTTCACAGCAAATATGGAAAATGATCTAGATTTAATTGCAGAAAATAAAGTAAATTATATTCAAATGTTACATGAATTTTATACACCATTTATTCAACTTATACAAGATGCTGAAAAAAATGTTGAAAAAGTAAATATACCAGATGAGGAAACTGACGTAAAGTGTGAATTGTGTGGAAGAAATATGGTAATAAAGCAAGGTAAATTTGGCAAGTTTTTAGCATGTCCTGGATATCCAGAATGTAAGAATGCTAAGCCTTTAATTGAAAGCATTGACATTCCATGTCCTAAATGTGGTGGAAAAGTTTTAATTAAAAAGACAAAATCAAGAAGAAAATTTTATGTGTGCGAGAATAATACTAATAAAGAGGATAGTAAGTGTGATTATATATCATGGACTAAACCTAAAAAAAATAGTAAATAAAGTTTAATATTTTTTATTTTAATGTTGACTATAAAATAATTTTAAAATATAATTTTAGTAGAAAAAAATTAAATATATCTATAATTAGTATATGTAAATCCTATTTTTAATAAACTTAATAAATTAATATTTATGGGGGAATATTAAATGAAAGATGTTAGCTTTAAAGCATTTATTTTTGTTAATTTATATCCTTTTGTTAAAACAAATCAAGAAGAAAAATATTTCCAAGAAATATTTGATGCTTATCCTAAAAGAAGAGAAGTATGTATTATTAACATACAAAATTTAATGAATGTAACATCTGATTTAAAACTAAAGAGTAATCTTATAATGTTAAGTTTGTTATTAAATAGGAATGTTTATTAAATAAAGAAGAATGGATGATATATTATATATTGTTCATTCTTCTTTTATACTTATTAATCCTATTTTATAATTTCCTTTCTTCTTGTCTATATTTTTTTATTCTTATGATGGTTTGCTTTATACTCATGAGTGTTGTTGTTATAACCATTTTTTGAAAATATTGATACTCTTAAAAATACATAAATATCTGCATATAACTATTGATTATATGCATATAAAATGATAAAACATATGCATATAAAAACACAAAAAATGTGCAGAAAGAGAGAATTTAGATGAAAAAATTTGATTATTCTTTTTTGGATAATGGATTATTACCTGCTAATTTAATAAATATAACAGG
>CANRGL010000032.1 GCA_947630145.1 uncultured Clostridia bacterium
TTCAAATTAAATTAGATATATTTAAACAAAAAATTTCCTTTTTGTAAATACCTTCGACAAAACTTGTTAAATTTAGTGTAACTTCGACAAAAAATATAGTGTGACTTTTTATTTACACACTATATTTTACAATATTAAATTTTAATTTATCTGACAGTTGTCAGTTTGTCTTTATATAAAGCCTAGGACGCATGCCTACATAGTCATTATAAATACTGTTACCATTGCTATTACGAAACGACACTGGATTACCCTTAACACTATTATAGCAACTTCCACCACGATTAATGCGACTTGAGCTATATATCTCGTTTGTCCATTCCCATACATTTCCTGCTAAATCATATATATTTTTTGTCTTCCATGCATCTGAATATCCCGCTTTTTGTTTTGTACCTGATCCTTCAACATTTGCTGGAGACACTGAATCAGAATAATTTCCATAAAATCTACTATCTCTTAAACTTGAGCCAGTAGATATATTTTTAACATAATCTTCTATCCAGTGGCACGTTGTATCCCACGCTTTTCCTGTTAATAGTCCTGTTTGTACATAGTCATTACTTATCATTTGTTCTGCACTTTGCTTTGCATTGTCATAATCTATATTAGTCCAAACTACTACACCTTTTTTTGATACAGGTATTCCTACTCCATTAAAAGGTCCACTTTTTCCTTCTGGTATTCCCGCCTCATATCTTCCTATATAAAAGCCTTTATATTCTTTCACATCTGCTGTTTCATCTGTTATTCCAATGGGCAAGCCATCATTAGATGTATTTGATTCACTTGGATTATCATAAGTACTTGGAAAAGTAAAATCTTTTGTATACTTACTTACATCATCTACTGGTATCCATACAAATTCATTACCTTTATAATCTTCTATTACTGTTCCTGTTTCCTTTGTACCTTCTACATATGTAAATCCTTTTGGTACTGGTACTCCATCTTCTGTTATTTCTCCTATATAATTTTTCCATTCCTCTGGTATTAGTATTTTAATTCCTAGTTCTTTTAACCATTTTTTCTCATTTTCTGTTACGTTATCTTTATTATACACAAGTTCATCTTCTTGTATTATTAGTTTATCTTTATATTCTTCTTTTATACTTGGTATATATTCTTTTATTTTATCAAATTCTGTTTCATTAAACTTTTCATTCCTATTCATGGTATTTTTTGCATAATCATTTGATACAGCAAGTGCTAGTTCATCTTGGAAACTTCTTACATCTTCCATAAATCTTGCTTTTCTTGCACTTTCTACTGGATTATTTTTACTTAGTGTTAATACTACTACTGCAGCTAAAATTATTATAACGATTATCGTTACTATTAATACTATTAGGGATATACCTCTTTTGTTATTTTTCATCTTATCTTCCTCCATTTTTATATATAAATGACATTATATATTTTTTTGTTTTTAATATAATTCATTTTTATCCCTTATAGCATACACTAAAAAAAAAAAAACGCAAGTTTTCATAACAAATTTATTGTTAAATTTTTATTACAGTTTAATGCTAGTTTTGTTACAACATTTTGCTAAAAAAAAACAGTCTAGTTTCCTAAACTGAATTTATATTATTTATTAAATAATTATAATAATTTTTTAATATATTTTTGGTATTTTCAATATTTTCAGATTTATTTATTTCATCACGTATTTTACTACTATCTTTTAGACCTTTTAAATACCAAGCAATATGTTTTCTAAGTTTCAAATTTGCTTGTTTTTTATCATCGTATTCAATTTGATAATCAATATGTTTTTGTATTGTATCAAATAATTCTTTTAAACTTGGGATATATTCTTTACCAGATAGAATGCTTTTAAAAATCCATGGATTTCCTTGTGCACCACGTGCAATCATTATACCATCGCAATTTGTATATGCAAACATTTTTTTTGCACTATCAATATCAAAAATATCTCCATTTCCAATAACTGGTATTTTTACAGTCTCTTTTACTTTTTTTATAATATCTAAATCAGCTTTTCCAGAATAATACTCTTCTCTTGTTCTGCCATGTACAGTTATAAATGATACACCATTTTCTTCAGCGATCTTTGCTACCTTAGGTGCTGTTATTACTTGTTCATTAAATCCTTTTCTTGTTTTTATAGTAATTATCTTTTCTGAAACTTTTACGGCTTCTTTAATAATTTGTTCAACATTTTTTAAATCTAATAAAAGTCCTGCTCCATCGCCATTTTTTACAAGTTTAGGTGCTGGACATCCCATATTTATATCAATAATATCGATACTTTCATCTTCATTTAATCTTTTTATAGTTTCTGATATAACAGTTTTATTACTTCCAAATATTTGCACAGCAGATGGTCTTTCATATTCTGGAATTTTTAATAATTTTTCTGTTTTACAACTTCCAAACTCCATAGCTTTAGTACTTGCCATTTCAGTAAAAGTAAGAGCAGGACTACCAATCTGCCTTACAATTTTTCTAAAAGGAACATCAGTAACTCCTGCCATTGGTGCTAAAAAAACGTTATTTTTTAATTTAATATTTCCTATATTTAACTCTTTAATATACTCTTTCACTTAATACCTCTAAAACTCTAATATGTAAAATATATATCTCCTCTATATTTAAATCCTTTTAAATAATAAACATTATTAGTATTTTCAGCAACCAAAAATACATCTTTATTACTTACAGTTCCCTTTCCTTTTGTTATGTTATAATCATTTAACTTAGATACATCTACAACATAAAATTTATTTGAAAGATCCCCATTTTCTTTTACTTGCTCTAAGAAATCTTGTCCTAGAGAATTAATTGATATTGTCTCATTTGTTACAGGTAACATATTATTTTCTGTAATAAATATATTAATTTCATCAGATACTCTTGTAATTTCAGATTTATATTCCTCGAAATTAGCACTAGATATTGCATTGCTACCAACTACACTTACAGATGAGATAAGTATCATCATAATTGCAACTGCTGCTACAACAATTGACAAACTAACTCCTTTTTTCATTACAATATCACCTCTTTAAATTTTGAATATATTCATACACAGCTTTCCAATTTGAAATATTTACAAAATCATTGTATGTTTCTTTGCTATCAGTTAATCTAATTGTATTTATACCATTTTTAGATAAATTCATACAATTATTTAATTGATCATCAATAAATAAATTAATTGCTAATTCTTTAGATACTATTGCTTTATCAATAGCATTAACAACAAGTTTATCATACAATATACCATTTTTATCTAGCCATTTTTTTGCTCTTTCATATGGTATATCATCAAATTTTGTAGTTCTTGCAGTAATAATATATATATTATTACCTTCATCTTTTAATTTATTTATAACTTCTCTTGCATTAATTCTAGGTGTTGCTTCATCAATAACTTTTATTCTTTGATTACGAAAAAAGTAATTTGTTTGCTCCTCATTCCAACCAAAAATATTAGAGTAAAAAACAGCTAAATTTTGATTACCTTCATATTTTAATAAATTAACACCTTTAAAATTTTCTTTAATTTCCTTAGTATAATTATTTGCCACTTCAAAAAGATCTTCTTCTATATCCGTTATAGTATTATCTATATCGATTCCTATATTCATATTAAATATTCTCCCATGTTATATATTATTATTTATTTGCCTTTTTCTTTGTTGTTTACTCTCTGGTTTAGATGGCTTTTTCTTTTTATCTACAACATCTTCCTTATCATCTAAATTAAGTTTATAACGTATATATACCTTTATACCTGCAAGAATAGGAGTTGCTATAATCATACCTACTACTCCAAATAAAAGTTGAAATACAATAAGTCCTCCAATAACAATTACAGGATGCAAATCTACAGATTTAGCTATTATATTAGGTTGTAATATATTAGCATCAATAATTTGTATTATAATTAAAGAAATAAATGTAATAAGTGCAAATACAGGGCCACCTGTTGCTAATGCATATAGCGATACTACTAAATATGAAAGAATTGCACCAATATATGGTATAAAATTAAAAATCATAATTAATATACCAAATACAACAGCATAATCAATTTTTAAAATTATACAAACTATAGTTGTAAGTATACCTACAATTATACTGTCAATTGCATAACCTTTTACATAGCTCATACATGTATCATCTATTTCTTTTATCATCTTATGCTTTCTTGAATCTTTGCTATTTCTTGATAAAAATGTTATTACACTATCTTTAAATCTATCAATATCTTTAGCCATAAAAAATGATACTATTATTGCTGTAAAAAATGAAATTACAAATCCACCAACATTTTGTACTGTGCTTATAGAATAAGTAATAGCATTAGAGATTGTATCTTGTATAAAGTCAACATTCTTTAAATGTTTTGCAATATCAATTCCATTTTGTATATCAAAATTATCTTTTAAGAATCCATTAACAAATGACATTACATTTGTATAAATTCCTGGGAATTCTTTTATTAATCTAGTACATTGTTCAACAAATATTGGCACTACAAGTCCAATTGCAAGTCCAATTATTCCAAAAATTATTATTAAAGAAAGAAAAGCAGAAATATTCTTACTAAGTCCTAATTTTCTTAATCTTCTAACAAGTGGCATTGAAATCCAACATACTATTATACCAATAAAAACAGGTGCAAGAGCTGCTATACCACTTAAAATTTTATCCATTATTCCTATATTTTTTAGGAAAAAATATAATCCTATAAAAGTAGCACCATAAATTGCAATATTTATAAATTTAAAATCTAGTCCATCATCTTTTATTTTCATATGAGCCTCCTAATTACTATTTAAGTATAATATATAATAATTTCTTTGTCAATCTTTTATGTTTAAAGAAAAGTATTTTATTTTTATATTTTTTTATATTATTTTATATATTTTAATTTAGTATATTATTATTTTATGTTTTTATTAATTATAAATTAAAAATATTTAAAAACTATTATTTTTATATATGTAATAGAGTATCAAAAAAATAATATATATTGTAAAATTAAAATATTATGTGTCATATTATCGTTGAAAATATACAAAAAATATGTTAAACTATATAAAAAGGAGATATTATGAAAAAGCAAAGATTTATAAACATAATAAAAATTACTATTTTAATTTTAATAATTATAGGACTTATTTTTTTTACTATAAAGTTTTTTCCACTGTTTAAAAAGCTAGCAACATACGAAGGAAGACAAAGTTTTAAAGAACTTATATCAAATATGGGTATCTCAGGTATTTTTGTAATGATAGGTTTAATTATTGTACAACTTATTATATCAATTTTGCCAGGCGAACCTATAGAGATTCTTGCTGGTATGTGCTATGGTACTATTGGTGGAACTTTAATAATGTTTTTAGGTACTTTCTTAAGTTCAAGTATTGTATATATTTTAGTAAAAAAATTTGGTAAAAGTTTCTTATACACTTTTATAAAAAAAGAACAAATTGATAAAATTGAAAATTCTAAGCTATTTAAAAATGAGGCTAAACTTGAATATATAATGTTTATTTTGTTTTTTTTACCTGGTACACCTAAAGATTTATTAACATATATAGGAGGGCTATTACCTATTAAAACTTCAAGATTTCTTTTACTATGTACTTTTGCAAGGTTTCCATCAATAATTTCTTCTACTTTTGCAGGTGCAAATTTAATAGATGGAAATTGGACTATTACCATTATAACAGCAATAATTACTATTTTAATATCTATAATTGGAATTTTAATTTTTAATAGATTCCAAAAAATTAAGGAAGGCTAATTTTACCTTCCTTATATTATATTTAAACTATATTTCCAAGCTAGTATTCTTCTTACTGCTAAATTTATAGTATCTTCCAATATATCTCCATTTTTTACAGCATTTATGACTGCGTCTTTATCGTTTTTTAAATCTGATGATATTAAAATATCATTTCCTGCGTTTACTGCTAATATAGCAGCATTTTTGCCATCAGTATAATTAGTGATTCCTTTCATACTCAAATCATCAGTAATAATTATACCAGTAAATCCTAAAGTATTTCTTAATAATTCATGAACTGGTTTTGAAAGTGAAGATGGAAGTGTATTATCATAACATTGTACTATATTATGAGATACTAATATACTTTGAGCTCCATTTTTAATGCCTTCCTTAAAAGGAATTAAATCAACATTTTCATATTGTTCTTTTGTTTTTTTATCAATAGATATATCAGAATGAGTATCTGTATTTGATCCATAACCTGGAAAATGTTTAAGAGTAGAGCCCATACCTTTGCTATTACAAACCTCAATTACATTTTTTACAAATTCTGCAGTTTTATTTGCATCACTTCCAAAACTTCTATAATACATATAATCATTTGGATTTGTTGATACATCACAAACAGGAGCTAAATTTAAATTTATTCCTAAACTCAGTAATAAATCGCATTTTTCAGTAGCATCTTTTCTTATTGCTTCATATCCACCTGATTTATACACTTCTTGAGGTGATTTAAATGTGTAAGAGCTTAAATTTCTATTGCTACTTACTCTTACTACACTATCGCCTTCTTCATCTACTGCAATAAGCATAGGAATTTTACTTGCATTTTGATATGATTTTATTTTATTTATTACTTCTAATTTTGTTTTATCTTTAAAATCTCTACCAAAAAGGACATAGCCACCAGGATTTAAATTTGTTATTTCTGTAATTTCAGTACCATCACTAGGACATCTTGAAAGAAACATTTGCCCTACTTTATCTTCAATACTCATCTCATTTAATTTTTCTTCTGCTTTTGAATAAAACTCTCCAAACAAATCTTTTACTGTTTTATCTTGTTCTTTTGACTTTATTTCTTCTTTTTTATCATCTATTTCATTTAAATGATCATTATTTGTTATTTTAAATATTCCTTTTTTATATAGGAATACAGAAACAAAAAAAATCATAACTAATATAACTAAAATAATTAATAATACTTTCTTTTTCATACATAATTACCTTATTTCATAATTTCCTTAAGTTTAGAACTTATATTAAAATCACATTCATATATTTTATTATTTACCATAATTTCATTATTTAATAAATTAATAAAATTTTCTTTTTCATTAGAATCTATAATAAAAATTGAAAAATCAATTTTTTGATCTTTATCAATTGAATTTATTTTACTTTCCCTTATTTTAATATTTTCAAGTATATTTTTTAATTCATTTTTTTTATTTATATCTTCGATTGACGTAACTAAATTTTCATTTACATTTTTTATGGAAATATACTTAGAATTATCAATTATATCAGAGATATTATAATTTTCATTTATATTAACAAATTTATTTTTTAAATTATATATAAGTACTATATTACCAAATATTATTACAACAAAAAATAAAACTAATAAAAACTTTTCTAATACCTTTTTAAGTAATATCCTCATAGAGTTCCTCCTCATATTACATTCATTTTAACACATATCCAAAAATATGTAAATATATATTATACATCTTTTTTGTAGTTAGTCATCTTATATACTATTGTTCCCAAAAATTACTTACATTATTTTTATTATTACAAAAAAGCCTAAGATAATTATCTCCTATATATTAAATACTATTATATACTATGTCCTATAACCTTACTTGTTACTGAAACTATTTTGAATTATCGATAAGATACAGTGCAAATATTTTTAATCGTATTTTTTATTGTATAATGTATAAAAAAACATAAATTACTAAATAAATAATAATTTATGTTTTTTTAAATATATTATTCTTCAACTTCTTCAAACTGAGAATTATATAACTGTGCATAGAATCCTTCTTTTTTTAACAATTCATCATGTGTACCTTGTTCTACGATATCCCCATGATTCATTACTAAAATTAAATCAGCATTTTTTATTGTAGATAATCTATGTGCTATTATAAAGCTTGTTCTACCTTTCATCAAATTGTCCATAGCTGATTGTATTAGTTGCTCTGTTCTTGTATCAATTGAGCTTGTTGCCTCATCAAGAATTAATATTTTAGGATTTGCAAGTATTACACGAGCAATAGTAAGCAATTGTTTTTGTCCTGCAGATATATTACTTGAATCCTCATTTAAAATAGCGTTATAGCCATTAGATAATGTTTTTATAAAATGATGTACATGTGCTGCTTTAGCTGCTTCTACAACTTCACTGTCTGTTGCATTTTCATTACCATATTTTATATTATCTTTTACTGTTCCATTAAAAAGCCATGTATCTTGTAAAACCATACCAAACATTTTTCTTAATGTGCCTCTATTAAATTCCTTTACATTATGTCCATCAACAAGAATAGCTCCACTATTTACATCATAAAATCTCATAAGTAATTTTACCATAGTAGTTTTACCAGCACCAGTAGGTCCAACTATTGCTATTTTTTGTCCTTCTTTTACATTAGCATTAAAGTTATTTATTATTATTTTATCTTTATTATATCCAAATTGTACATTATTAAAAGTTATATTTCCTTTTAATTTACTAGCATCTATTTTGTCTTGTTCTATATCTATTTCTTCTTCTTGTTCTAAAAATTCAAAAACTCTTTCTGCAGCTGCAATCATTGATTGTAACATACTAGAAACTTGAGCAATTTGGTTTATTGGTTGAGTAAATTGCTTGTTATATTGTATAAAACTTTGAATATTTCCTACTGTTATTTTTCCTTTTACAGCAAGATAACCACCAAATATAGCTACAGCTACATATCCAATATTAGAAATAAAATTCATAATTGGAAACATAAGTCCAGATAAAAATTGTGATTTCCATGCTGACCTATATAATTCATTATTTGCTTTTTCAAAGTCTTTTATAGCACTTTCTTCTGAATTAAAAGCTTTAACTATTAAATGTCCTCCATATACTTCTTCTACTTGACCATTTACATGACCTAAAAATTCTTGTTGTTTTTTAAAGTACTTTTGAGATCTACTAACAATAGTACCAACTATAATTCCAGCAAGTGGTAATATAATAAGTGATACTATTGTCATAGGAATACTTATAGAAAACATCATTATAAGAATTCCTAAAACAGTACAAATTGAAGTAATTATTTGAGTTATACTTTGATTTAAATTAAACGATAAAGTATCTACATCGTTTGTAACAATAGATAATACTTCTCCATTTGTTTTTTTATCAAAATAATTCATTGGTAATTTGTTTATTTTCTTTGCCAAGTCATTACGAATGTTATATGTAAGTTTTTGAGATACAGATGTCATCGTAAAGCCTTGAATAAAAGAAAATATTGCACTTATAGCATAAAGTATTAGTAATGTTATAATAATTGATAAAATTTTAGAAAAATTAATTCCATCTCCACCTGATACTTTACTTACTAATCCATTAAATATTTCAGTTGTAGCATTTCCAATAATTTTAGGACCTATTATTGTAAAGATTGTGCTTCCAATAGCAAAAATTATTACAATAATTAACTGTAATTTATATTTTGATAAATAATTTTTTAAAAGTTTCTTTGCTGTGCCTTTAAAGTCCTTAGCTTTTTCAACAGCACCTCTAGCGCCAGGACCTCCTCTCATTGGAGGTCTTTTTTTATTATTTTCCATTTTCCAATTCCTCCTTTGAAAGTTGAGATAATGCAATTTGATTATATATATCGCATTTTTTCATAAGCTCATCATGTGTACCAATTCCTGCTATTTTTCCTTCATCTAAAACAATTATTTTATCTGCATCCATTATTGTACTTATCCTTTGAGCAACAATAATAACTGTTTTACCTTTTGTTTGCTCTTTTAATGCTGCCCTAAGTTTACTATCAGTTTTTAAATCAAGTGCTGAGAAACTATCATCAAAAACTAAAATTTCTGGATCTGTAGCTATTGCTCTTGCAATAGATAAACGTTGTCTTTGCCCACCAGATACATTAGTTCCTCCTTGAGATATTTCTTCTTTATACTTATTAGGTTTACTTTCTATAAATTCAGTAGCTTGTGCAATTGTAGCAGCTTTTATCATATCCTCATCAGACATTTTAGGGTTACCATATTTTATATTTGACTCTATAGTTCCGCTAAATAATATTCCTTTTTGAGGTACAAAACCTATTTTACTCCTTAAATCTTTTTGTGATACATCTTTAACATTTACTCCATCAATTAGTAGTTCTCCTCCTGTAACATCATAAAAACGTGGAATTAGATTTACTACAGTAGATTTTCCACTACCTGTACTACCAATTAAAGCAGTAGTTTTTCCTGACTCGGCAGTAAATGTTATATCCTCTAAAATTTCAGTATCAGCATCTGGATATCTAAATGATACATCCCTAAATTCAACTAAACCTTTTTTGTTTTCATCAAAATTTACTGTATTTTCTTTATCTTTAATAGATACTTTGGCCTCAATTACTTCGTTTATACGTCTTGCGGAAATTGCAGCACGAGGTAACATTATTGATATCATTGATATCATTAAGAAACTCATTACTATTTGCATAGTATACTGAATAAATGCCATCATATCTCCTACTTGCATTATTCCACTATCAATATTGTGGCCACCTACCCAAATAATAAGTAGAGTTATTGAGTTCATTATTAGCATTAAAAGAGGCATCATCATACTCATAGATCTATTAACAAATATATTTGTGTGCATAAGATCTTTATTTGCATTATCAAATCTTTTCTCTTCTTTTCTTTCTGTATTAAAAGCTCTTATTACAGGAAGTCCTGTAAGTATCTCACGAGATACCAAATTTAATTTATCAACTAAATCTTGTAATTTTTTAAATCTTGGCATTGTAATTAAAAATAAAACTCCAACAATTCCAATTATACAAACTATTGCAAGACCAATTATCCATGCCATTGATGAATGACTATTAGTAAGTACACGTATAAATCCACCTATTCCTATAATCGGTGCATATACAACTACTCTAAATAACATAGTTATTAACATTTGTATTTGTTGAATATCATTCGTACTACGTGTTATTAAAGATGCAGTAGAAAATTCATTAAATTCTTTTGTAGAAAAACTAAGTACTTTTCTAAATACTTTATCTCTTAACAAATTTCCAAGTTTTGCTGCAACTTTTGAAGATAAAAACATTATAAGTACAGCAGATGCCATACTAATAAAAGCAATACCTAACATTTGCAAGCCTGCCATTATAATATAGTTATTCTGAATTTTATCTATATCCATACCTATGTTTTTATATTCTTCTTTTACAACGCTTATCGCTGCTTGATCTATAATCGTACCTTGCATTTCATCTAATTTTGAATCTATATTAGAAATAATATTATCAAAGCTTTCATTAGGTAATTTTTTCAAAATATCAATTAAAGCCATATTTTCAAATATTGCTTTTTGTTCATTAGGCATATTTGAAATAATTTGATTTTTAATCATGCTTGACATTTCTTCATTTTGTGTCATATATAGTTCCATGAGAGGTCTTGTTAAAATTTCATTTAAATTTTCTTTATCTTCCTTTTTGATATCATTTAATATATATACTTCCTCATTTGCAAGAACAGGATATTTTTTTAAATATTTATCTTTTTTATCATCACTTAACTCATTATTTGTATATAACGTATAGTTATTTAGTATTTTTTCATCATCTTTAGTAAATAAAAGTAAATCGTCCATTTGTGATTTTCTTATTGCTTCTGGTGTTTGATTTTCTATACCATTTTGTTGTATTCCTATATTTACAATTTTAGATGTATAATCAGGCAATGCAAGATCAGCTGCTGCTTGAACACATAGCAAAAGTACAATTATAATAACAGAAATACTAGTTTTTCTTAAATAGCCTAAAATTTTTAACATTTACTTATCTCCTTTCTTTACATTTATATATTCTTTTGTCTTTTTTATTAATCTTATAATTTCATTTACATCCTCTTTTCCCATATATTCAATATATTCGCATAATATGTCCTTTATTTTTCTATCTACCTTTTGAGTAAATTTTTTACCTTTATCAGATAAATAAATATATATGTTTCTTCTATCATTCTCATCAATTTTTCTTTCTATAAGTTCTTTATTTTCTAACGATGTAATAACAGGCGTAATTGTAGATGGTGCAAGTTTTATTTTATCACGTATAACTGATAAAGATATTTTATTATTTTTACTTAAATTCTTAATAATAAATAATATCATATTTTCAGTATGTGTAAGACTATACTCATTATCTATATAACAGAACTTATACTTTTTTAAATCTATAAAATTATACAGTAAATCATATACTAATTTTTTATCTTCCATATTATACCTCAATATTTTTGTTACCGAAATATTTTAACACAGAAGAATTATATTGTAAATACTAATATTGTGAAATTTTAGTGAAAATACAAAAAAATAGTGCATACATTATTTTTCAAATGTACACACTATATAATACATTTCCTTTGTAAATAAACTATATAACTAATTTATCTGACAGTAGTCAGTTTGTCTTTATGTAAAGTCTAGGACGCATGCCTATATAGTCATACGAAAAACTGCTACTGGTACTACTACGATACGACACTGGAACATACTTAGCACCACTATTGCAACTCCCACCACGATTAATGCGATCCGAGCTAAATGCCTCGTTCGTCCATTCTTTTACATTTCCTGCTAAATCATATATATTTTTTACCTTCCATTTATCTGAATGTCCCGCTGTTTGTTTTTTACCATATCCGCTAACACTTGCTGGAGATTCTGAATCAAAATAATTTCCATAAAATCTACTATCTGTTAAACTTGAGTTATCATCTATCGTTTCTACATAATCTTTTATCCAGTGGCATGTTGTATCCCATGCTTTTCCTGTTAGTAATCCTGTTTGTACATAGTCATTACTTATCATTTGTTCTGCATTACTTTTAGCATTATCATAGTCTATATTTGTCCAAACTACAGCATCTTTTTTAGATACTGGTATTCCTACTTTATTAGTAGGCGTACTTTCTCCTTCTGGAATTCCTGCCTCATATCTTCCTATATAAAAGCCTCCGTATTTTGCTACATCTAATGTTTCATCTGTGATTCCACTTGGTAGTTTATCATCAGATACAGTTGACTCAGTCATAAGACTACTATATTTTGGAAAATCAAAATCTTTTTCGTAATCATTTATATTATCCACTGGTATCCATACAAATTCATTATCATTCTCATCTTTTATTACTGTTCCTGTTTCCTTTGTACCTTCTACATATGTAAATCCTATTGGTATTGGTACTCCATCTTCTGTTACACTAGCAATAAATCCTTTCCAATCATCTGGTACTTTTACTATAGATTCTTTTGCCATTCCTAATTCTTCTAACCATTTTTTCTCATTTTCTGTTACTTCATCTTCTACATACATTAATTCATCGTCTTTTACATATAACTTTTTATCATAATCTTTTGTAAAACTTGGTATGTAGTTTTTCATATCATTAAACTCTGTTGCATTAAACTTTTCATTCCTATTTTCTTTTTTTGTTACATAATCCTTTGATACACTTAGTGCTAATTCATCTTGGAAACTTCTTACATCTTCCATAAATCTTGCCTTTCTTGCACTTTCTACTGGATTATTTTTACTTAGTGTTAATACTACTACTGCAGCAAGTATTATTATAACGATGATCGTTACTATTAATACTATTAGGGATATACCTCTTTTGTTATTTTTCATATGACTTCCTCCTATTTTTATTTTTGCTATTTAAATCATATCATATACATTTTATTTTTAATATATTTTATTTTCTTAATGTATAAATGTATTTTTATATAATTTATTTTTATCCCTTATAGCATACACTAAAAAAAAAAAAACGCAAGTTTTCA
>CANRGL010000033.1 GCA_947630145.1 uncultured Clostridia bacterium
AATTTTTGGGGGTAAGGGGGAACTATGCCTTTTTTTCTTATTTTGGTTTTATTTTTTTTATTATTTCTTTCAAACTACTCACCTATATTTATATTGTGAATTTTAATCAAATTTATACAGTATATTATTTAATGTTTATTTTATATATCTTATTTTTTAAATTTCAGTATTTATATTTTTTTATGCAAAGTATTTACTAATATATATTTTTATGATATAATAAAAATGTATGTGGCCCCTTGGTCAAGCGGTTAAGACGCCACCCTCTCAAGGTGGAATCATGGGTTCGATTCCCGTAGGGGTCACCAAAATATAGGGTTTCATCTATTTTTTATGAAACCCTATTTATCTTTCTACTTTACTTCGTTAACACATTCACCTTTCTCAAATATATCTTTTATATTCTCACAAGTATCACTAGCAATTTTATTTAAAGCCTCTTTAGTAAAAAATGCTTGATGAGACGTTATAACTACATTTGGCATAGAAAGAAGAGTTGATAAATCCTTATCTCTAATATATGAATTAGACATATCGTTTAAGAAAAATTCTTCTTCGTCTTCATAAACGTCTAATCCAAGACCACCTATTTTCCCTTTTTCAAGTTCTACTATCAAATCCTCAGTATCTATAAGTTTTCCTCTACTTGTATTTATGATAACAACACCTTTTTTCATTTTTTCTATTGAATTTTTATTAATCATTTTCATATTATCTTCAGTTAATGGACAATGTAGTGATATTATATCAGACTTTTCATACAACTCATCTAAAGAAACATATTTAAAACCTTTTTCTTTTGCTAACTGTTCATTTTCATATATATCATATGCTATTATTTCTGTTCCGAATCCTTTCATAATATCTATAAAGCATTTACCAATCTTACCTGTTCCAACAACACCAACAGTTTTTCCATGTATATCAAATCCAAGTAAACCATTCAAAGTAAAGTTATATTTTTTTGTTCTTTGATATGCCTTATATATTTTTCTATCCAAATCAAGTAATAAAGCAGTTGCATGTTCAGCTACCGCATAAGGAGAATAAGCTGGCACTCTTACAACTTTTATATCTTTATCCATATGCTTTATATCAACATTATTAAAGCCTGCACAACGTAAAGCAATAAGTTTAACACCACATTCTTTTAATATTTTTATTGTTTTTTCATCTACCATATCATTTACAAATATACATACAACATCAAATCCTCTAGCTAATGGTGCAGTTTCTGCATTTAATCTTGATTCTAAGTATGTTATTTCATATCCATATTTTTTATTATATTCATCAAATAATTTTTTATCATATTCTTTTGTTTCAAAAAAAGCTATTTTTATCATATATTACCTCCATAAAAATATTTGTTTTTATTATATCATTATTTTTATTATAACTCAATAATTTTATAAAATAATTAAATTAAGTATTTTAATTATTTTTTTTATATGTTATAATATTTTTAGTTAGAGGTGAATATATGGAGCAAGAGATTATAGAAAGAAAGGCTAAGAATAACATAAAATTATATAAAAAATATAAAACGTTTTCTTATGATATATTATTCTATTATGCAATATCTATTTTATATCTTACTATAACCAAAAAATTTTCTATGTCACAAGTAATGTTTCTTACTTGTGCTAACTCCATATTTTGCATTATATTTTACTTTTTTGGAAATCAATTAGTTAACAAATTAAATTTAAAGTTAAGCACAGTTATTGGTAATGTCTTTGTACTCATATATGGATTAATATATATCTTTGGTACTTCGTTTAATACCTTTATCATTGCAAATTTGTTTTGTGCTTTTGGATTTACATTAAAAAATATTAGTGAAAGTAGTATATTATATTCATCCCTTAAGAAAATAAACAAAGCTACAGAATTTTCAAAAATTGAAGGAAAATCCAATTCAAAGTATTATTACTATGATGCTTTTGCATCTCTTATCTCAGGTTTCTTATTTGTTTTTTATAACTACTTACCAATGATACTTTGCTGTGTTAATTTATTAATCAGCCTTATTATATCTTTGTATTTTACTAATGTAGATAAAAAAGAAGAGTATGAAAAATATACTATTAAAGATATAATAAATGAAACAAAAAATATATTAAGTAGTAATAGATTAAAAGCTCTATATTTGTTTTCATTTATTTTTACTGGTATTGTTACAGTAAGTACAACTTTATACAAAGCTATTATTATTGATATGGGTATAAAAGATGAATATACCACTATTATTGTATGTATTGTATCAATATTTATAGGGATTGGAGCAAAGTCTTTATTTAATATTGAAAAAATAACTAGAAATAAAACATTAAAATTCTTATCTATAGCCTTTGTTTTAGCTTTATTTATAGTTGGAATAATTGGGACAAGCTCCAAACTTAATTTATTTAACATGTCTACTTTACTAGTATGTCTATCTTTAATGGGATTTGTACAAGGTTCATATAGAGTAGCATTGAAAAAATATATATTAAGTTTTACAACTCATAAAATACGAAATAGAATAACGTCTACTTATTACATTTTTGAAAATTTTGGCTCTGCAATTTTATCATTTATTATAGGAATAGTATTAAATTATACTACTAATTCTATTTCATGTATTATATTTGCTTGTGTAAGTTTTATTGCTATAGCTTTAGTAATTTATTATATGAAAGGTAGATTAGGTTTAAGGCCTGAGCAGTATGAACCTAAAGATATAAATAATTCTAAAATTTAAAAATATATAAAACTTTAGTTAATATTTTATTTTCTTACATTAAATGGACATAAGTTAAATTTCTAACTTATGTCTTTTTTATGCTTATTTGCAAAAACATACTATATATTAAATGTATCATAAAATACTACTTCAACATATTATATTATAACTAATATAATTTAAGGAGGAAAAAAATGAGTATATCAAAATATAACTGTGAAAATAACAATAATAATGAATGTAATTTAAAAAATGCTAAAGATTTCTCTTGTTGTAGTAATACTTTTAATTGTTGCAATAGTAGTCCTAAAGTACCAATATTTTGCAGGCCTACTGGCATCCAAGGACCACCGGGTGTTACAGGGCCTACCGGGCCACAAGGTATTGAAGGACCTATGGGACCTGCCGGACCTGTTGGGCCTACTGGATCACAAGGACTGCAAGGTGTTCCTGGACCTATTGGGCCTACTGGTCCTCAAGGTGTCCCTGGATTGCAAGGTGTTATAGGGCCTATTGGACCTACTGGTTTTCAAGGTGAACAAGGAGCAACTGGACCTATGGGACCTCAAGGAATTCAAGGAATCCCAGGACCTATTGGACCTACTGGACCACAAGGAGTACAAGGATTACAAGGAATTCCTGGAGAACCTGGAATTCAAGGTATTGAGGGGCCACCAGGACCGAAAGGAGATCAAGGTATTCAAGGACCACCAGGGCCAAAAGGAGATCAAGGCATTCAAGGGCCACCAGGGCCAAAAGGTGATCAAGGTATTCAAGGAGAGCCTGGACCTCAAGGAATTCCTGGTATTCAAGGTGAACAAGGGCTACAAGGATTAAATGGTGAACAAGGTCCTCAAGGTCCAAGAGGGCCAATGGGACCAGCAGGACCTGCGGGTGCAGCTTTAATAAGTGCTTATGGTGGAAAATATAACAATATGACTTCAACATTAAACACGCTTGATGCAGGAACTTGGGTACAAGTGCCTCTAACTGAAACTATGGATAACATAAACATTGTTGTTTCACCAACAAATTCTTTTAAATTAGAACAAGATGGAATATATGAAATAAATTATTCCCTTACCTTTACAGGAAATACCAGTGCTATAATAAGTTTAATGGTAAGAGCAAATTCTGTTATGATACCTTCTACTGTTTTAATGAAACAAATTAATCCTAATGAAACAATTAGCTTTAGCGGTAGTGCTATTGCCTCTTTATCTGCCGATGATACTTTAGATATAGCTTTATCTGCCACAGAAAATAATGTGGTAATAACATTTGGAAATGGCGTTACAGCTTCTTTAAGTATAAAAAAACTTGACGAAGTAGATCAAGTTATTTAGTAAATTAACATTTTACAAATTACATATTTAAACATTTTTTTGAAATGCCAATAGTTATACAATTATAAAGAATTATTAAATTATATATTTATCTGTCGTATAATTGATATAAAAAAACTCTAAAGTATTGATATTCCAATATTTTAGAGTCTTTTTTGTGTCGCCAACTTAAATATTAATAACTTATCATTATCTCCCTTTACAATTGATATTTGTATCATTTAATTTACTTAAGTATCATAACTGATTACATCTATAATTCTCTTACTTCGTTTTTATTTTTCTCTTATCTGCATTGTTCTAAAGATTTTCTAAATATATATACATCATATATTATAACCTTTAATCTTTGTTTTTCTTTAGTCTGATCTATTTGTTTCATTAACGCTAGGAAGAAAGTACGATAACTTTTCTAAATTATTTTTTATTAACCACAATTTTTATAAAATACTCAAAAAAACTAAAATCCATCATCTGTTCAGGATGCCACTGTACACCCATTATATTATTTTTTTCTATTGCTTCAATAGTTTGGTCTTCACTAATTGCAGCGATTTTAAAACCTGGTGCAACATTTTTAATAGATTGATGATGATAAGAATTAACCATTATATCCTTGCTATGATAGATTTTATCTAAAAAAGATTCATGTTTAATAATAACTTTATGTAATTCATTTTTTAAATCATGATTACCAATAGACTGATTTAAACTTCCACCAAAACACACATTTATAGATTGTAGTCCCCCACATATTCCCAATATAGGTTTATTATATTTAGCAAATAGATCAATTGCTTTTTTATCTAATTTAAACTCATCAATATCATAATTTTTTCCTTCTACTTTTTCTTCATTATAATATTTAGGATTAATATCTATTGCACTGCCTGTAACTATTAATCCATCACATATATCACAAATTTTATCTATGTTTTTTTCAGAAACAATTGGAAATAAAAGTACATTATATCTATCAAAAATATTTTTATAATATTCTGTTAAATAATATCTATAATTAAATGGTGTATTACTAGAAATATTTTCATATCTTAAAATTATTGCTAATATCATTTTTGACCCTCCTTAATCTTAGCATATATATTAAATAAACCATATAACAATATGTAAAAGTGTTTTTTTAAATTGCCAAATTTACTAATTTAATTTAAAAATATTATATTAGATTTTTACAACCTGTCATTATCTTTCTTTAAATTGATATCTGTGTCATTTAATTTACTTAAGTATCATAGCTGATTACATCTATAATTCTCTTACTTCGTTTTTATGTTTCTCTTGTCTTAATTATTTTAAAGATTCTCTAACTTTATATGCATAATATATTACAACTTTTAAGTTTTCTTTTTCTTTAGTCTGCTATATTTGTTAAGTTATTTCATTAGTTTGTTTTTAATTAAAACTATCAATTGAAGTCTATATTTTTGAATTTTCCCATTTTTTTCCTTTTATTCTTCCACTGATTTTGTAAAAATTAATATGCATATTCATTTAATCTATTTTCAAACAATTCTGGATAAAGATCACTTTGTTCTTTAAATTTTTCTTTATAATACTCTATTTCTTTTATATCAACAGGAACAATCCTCTCATATGCAGTAAATGTAACTTCATCAGTCATTTTAAACTCTTTTACAGCTTTAAACTTGTAAGAAAGTTCTGAATCTTCTATAGTTTCTTTAATATATGGTATTATATGTCCTAACTTAGCTCCAGTACTTTCTAATCTAACATTTGATACAAATACATATTTAGAAGCTAATACTCCAATTGGAAATCCATGAACAGAATCAATTGAAGATTCATAATATATATAATTTTTTAATGTTCTATCTGGTAAATAATAATATTGGAATGTATTAGCACAATATAATGGAGTAGCGGCATTAATATATGCCATATTTTTCTCATCACAATTTTCTAAAATAAAGTCTGACATTTCTCTAAGAGTATCATAATCTTCGCGAATTATTGGTTTTAAGCTTGTCTTCTGAAACAATATTTTACCATAAAATATCTTTTCTGTGTAAGCTCCAAACATATTTGATAAAATAATAAATGTAATTATTCCTAATCCTATTTTAGAAAAATCCTTTTTAAATATTGGTACTTCTGTTGCAAATATTCCAAAAACAAATAATGTTATATATGCCATCATTAATATTAAACTTTGATGGTCTCCTAAATTTTGAATTCGAGTAAATGCTAATAGTGTTATAATGAATTGTATTATAGTTATTAATGTCAATTTTCTTAAATTTTTATTTTTTAATCCATATATAACGCCAACTAACATAACACAAATATATAATAGTCCTAATTTTTTAAATTGTTGTACTATTTCTTTTTTTAGTCCTCCAATATTCCAAGCAGCATAAGATACACTATAATCATCTTTTATAATTCTAGCAATCATTGGTTTTAATGTTATCAATAGAAAAGCCATTGTTAATGTACAAAATATTAATACATTTTTTATAATATTTATTCTAATTTTATTATCTTTTGTTTTTATTAAATAATATATTAAATATAAAGCATATGCACAAACATATCCTACTAACCAAAAAGAATACCATCTTCTGGATATTATTAAACAGAATATAGATAAAGCTAAAAATAATAATCTTTTAATTTCTAGTTTTTCAAATCTATAATCTATTGTTAATAAAATAATTGATGTTACATATATAAGGCCAATTATGTCAGGTTGACCTTCAATTGCTGATTTATATAATAATGTAAATCCTATTGATAAACACATACATACAACTGTTATAAAGGTTTTATTTCTTTTTACTTTTGCTATTTCCATTAACTTTTTGAAATAAACATATAAAATAAAAATCAATGGAATTATTATTGTTATATAAAATGTTATTTGGAAAGCTGCACCAGATTTATTTGTTAAGCTAAATGGATAACTAATGAAAGCAAGTAAAAATCCACCGTAATCATCATTATATGTAGTTCTTACGAAAGTCCAAAGGAAGTCTTTGAAACCGATTATCATGTAATATTTCTAAAAAGTCTAATTGTTTTGTATAATAATATGAATAATCCCATATATATGGTTTTTTTCTAATTATAACCACAATAGAAAAAATTGCTAATCCTGTCAACGCAAATATTGTAAAAATTATTATGTCTTTTTTAGTTAATTTTATTTTAGAAATTTTATATATCGAATATACGAAAAATATCATAAATAAAAACATAAAAATTCCAAAACACATAAAATAAAATGCTCTCATAAATTCCTCCTTTATTCTTTTGCTATACTTTTTAAATATATCCCATACTCTATTTTTATATAATTATCTGCAAACTTTGATAAATTATTTCATTTGGATTTTTTATAAAACTAAAAACTTGTGGTATATTTATTGTAACTTTATTTTCTTTACTTTTTTCTAACCTTTTTTTGTAAACTTTTCTTTTTATTATATCTATAATTCTCTTGTTTCGTTTTTATATTTTTCTTGTTTGCTTTGCTCTAAAGATTCTCTGATTTTATGTACATCATATATTACAACCCTTAGGCCTTCTTTTTCTCTAATCTGCTCTATTTGTTTCATGATTTCATTAGTTTGTTTTGAATTAGAGCTATCTATTGTTGCAAATACATAACTTGCTTTAGTTTCAAAATCTATCATTCTTCTGTGCATAACAATTTCTGATTGTCCTTTTGCCTTTAGTAGTTCTGAAAAAGGCGCACTCATTTCTTTAAATTCATTTTCTTCATCATATTCTAAATTATTAATTCCCTTATTAGTTGTTTTATAACTATTTGAAGATACTGCAATAGCTTCTGGTGTTAATGTTTCTTTATTAAATCCTATCCCAATTATTCCAACGGAGGAAGAATTAATAAATTCCTTTCCCTCAAATACAGATGCAGATATTTGATTACTTGTATCTGAATGATATACATCAAATCCTAAAGAATCAGTATATGATGTTCCTCTTCCATCTGTTGTATAATTTACTTTGTATTGGTCAAGATTTACATCTACTTGATTTATAAGTTTATCCAATCTTTTTTGTTCATCAATTGTTAATTCTTCACTATTATTTCCATTTGTTCTTTCTGAAATAATTTTTTCTTTAATTTTGTCAATCTCAATTTCTCTAAATTTTTCTGGATTTCTTATAAATTGATGAATTAATTGAGGTCTCAAATCTTTATAATTCTCTATAACTGTAATATCTTCTTTAGGCTCATATAAATTATCAATTATATCTTGTCTATATAACACCTCATAATCTCTATAAATATCCTCTAACTCAGAAATATTTTTATCAAAATCTTTTTCTATTGCATTTAATCTTACTAACAATTGCTCAGCTTCTTTCCTGTTTATTCCTTGCAATCTTTCTCTTAAAATGCTTGTCTCATCTATTTTTTTTAACTGATTATTTGATAGACTTTTATGCAGTAAATATTTTTTTCTTCTATCATCTAAACTGTTAGTATCAGAATTATTTATATCATATAAAATAAAATCGAAATTATTTTTTATATCATCTTTTGAATATACTCCAATTGTCTTCATTAAATATTCTGCTATTACTTTAGGTTTAGAATAATTATCATCTGTTGCATCACCATTTAAAACTTTTTCAAAATCATCAGCTAATTTTTCTTCATTTATGTCTTTTGATAAATCTTTAATAGTTGAATCTCCAACTTTTATTCTTTCTGCAAATGTATTTTTACGTTTATTATTATTTACAATATATTCAGTAAAATGTGATTTCAGCTCTTGTATTAATTCTTGATTTTCTTTCGAAAAAGCATTTACATTTAATCCTTTAATTGACTCATAATAAAAATCATTAAATACATATTTCCCAGTAATATTACCTATTAATAATATACTTGCATAAACACTTCTTTCTTTTGCTTTCAAATAATCTTTTATATTATTTGAAAAGTCTTCTTGATCTTTACTTTTTCTAATAAGCTGAAAAATCTCTTTTTCATTTGAATCTTTACTCCTATTTATTAATGTATCAGAAAAGCTTTTATCAATATTAAATTTTTTAAATTTTCTTCCATATCTTATATTATATAATATTTTTTTCAAAAATTCTTTTGGATTTTCTACAACGGAGATTTCATTCACTACTTTATCCTCCTTTGTGACCTATTAAAATATATAATCTACTTTCTACCATAAGAATTATATAATATTAAAATAGATTTTTCAATAAATTTTTAACAACATATACAACGATATATTAATTTATCAATATTTTTCTTTAACTTTCTTTATAATAAGTTAAAGAAAAAAAGAACATAATTGATTAATAGAAAATAAGTAAAGATATTGATTTTTTAAAATTTTATTGTTATAATTTATTTAGAAAAAGCAGTAATAATGCAAAAAAATGCTCGTGAAGAAAAATTAAATTTGATAAATAAAATAATAAGTGCAATACAATTATTGTAAAAAATAAATAAAATTAATAGGGGGAGATATAATTTGGAAAAAATAGAGAAAATAAAAGAAAAATATTCTGAATCAGTTATTAAAAACCTAAATAAAGAAAATTTTTACAAAATATATAATTTTTTAATAAAAGAAAAATGCGATTTTATTGATGATATAGTAAGTGATTATTTAGATTTATTTAATTTTGATTATGATGTGTTTATAAAAAAATATATAAAACTCAATGAAAAATATAATAAACAATTTTTAAATAGAGCCAGTGAAGACATGAACTTATTGGAAGAATTTTATAATAATATCAAATGAACCAGAGTGGAGTTGAATATAAAAATATGAATAAAGATGAAAAAATAATAGAAATTAATAAACTTATTGGAAATCGTGACTTCTTAAAGTGTGAGTTATTATATAAAAAAACTTTATCAGAAGTAAAAGCTATATTAGAAATGCCTGAATGGGAAGATCAAAAATTTCAAAGTTTGCTAACATCAAATAGGTGCTATTATCTTTAATGGTGATAATGAAGCAACTTTAAAAAGGATATATAAAGATGAAACTGGTATAAATCTTATACCTGACAATTTAAATAATAAGGATGGTTTTAAACCTACACATTATACTAATAAAGAGATTAAAGAAATTCCAATTACTATTGCAGGTAAACTGATGGAAGTTAGAAAAAAATATTATTAAATTTGGAGGAAAAATTATTTATGAAATGTATATATTGTAAAAATAAAATAAGTAATGAAAGTAATTTTTGCAATTATTGTGGTAAACCTATTTCTGTAGATGCTATTGCAAAAATAAATATACAACGTATTCTACAAAACGCTAAAAATATGGGAACAGATTTATTAGAAGTATCAGCACATGAATGTTCTTGTAAATATTGTGCTCAATTTCAAGGAAAAGTCCTTTCAATAACAGGTAAAAATAAGAACTATCCTAGATTACCTAAAGAAGTATTAGAAAATGGTAACTTTCATAAAAATTGTAGACATTCATTTTTCCCATATTTTAATGGTTCAAATTTAGTATATTCTAAAAAAGAATTAGATAAAATCAATAAAACAGCAAAATAAAATAGATAATGTACTCGGCGACCAAACTTTGTACATTAATTAAATTAGGAGATGTGTATAATGGATAATAATGAATTAAAAAAAAGTGAATTAAATTTTGAAAATATAAAACATATTGATGAAAATGGAACAGAATATTGGTATGCTAGAGAATTAATGCAAACATTAAATTATAAATCATGGAGATATTTTGAAGATGTTATCAAAAAAGCAAATATATCTTGTGAAAATAGTGATATAACTGTATCTGACCATTTTGTTGTTGTCAACAAAATCGTAGAAGCTGGTGCAACAACCAAACCAATTAAAGATTACAAATTAACAAGATATGCTTGCTACTTAGTAGCACAAAATGCTAATCCTAGATTAAAAGCTGTTGCGTTAGCCCAAACATATTTTGCCGTTCAAACAAGGAAACAAGAATTAACAGAGCAAGAATATATAAACTTACCTGAAGATGAAAAAAGACTATATACTAGGCAAAATGTAAAAGATAAAAATAAATATCTTTTTAATACTGCTAAAGAAGCTGGTGTTAAAAATTATGGTAAATTTAATAATTATGGTTATCGTGGACTATATAATGGAGAAACAGCAAAAGATATTGCAAAAAGAAAAGGTATAACTGAAAAAGATGATATACTTGATTTTATGGGAAGTGAAGAACTAGGTGCAAATCTTTTTAGAATAACACAAACTGATGCTATACTAAAGAAAAATAATGTTAATAATGAAAACGATGCTTGTATTACTCATCATAAAGTTGGACAAGCAGTAAGGCAAACAATTCAAAAGTTAGGAGGTACAATGCCAGAAGAATTACCAACACCTAAAAAAGGAATACCTCAATTGCAAAAAGAGAAAAAACAAAGAAGATTAAAATAAATTAGAGTTAAAATATACAAATAAAAGCTATGAATAAAGGAATAAAGATTTTCCCATAAAAATAGTAGCCGACATAATCAGCTACTACCATCCGCTAAGTCACGAATCCCAGAGAATAAATCTCTTACTATATGTATTATACCATATTTTAAAAAATATTCAAGTATTTATTCCTTTGTAACAATTTTTATATAATTTTGCAAATAAATTGAAACAAAAAGATAATGTACTCCTCCGCCAAGACTTGTACATTATCTACTCATCACACTTGAAAAGTGATTATAAATATATTATATATTATATATTATATTTATACTCTTTTCAAGAAACATTTGTTTGAAAGGAGTGATTTTATGGGAAAAAGAGGCAATGGCGAAGGTAGTATTTACTATTCTGAAAAACTTAAAAAATGGATTGGTCAATACACCTACAATGGAAAAAGAAAATCGATATATGAAAAAACTAGAACTGAAGTTAAAGATAAATTAAATAAAGCTTTAGTTGACATTACTAATAATAAATATGTAGATAAATCTGATTTTACATTATTAGATATTATAAACAAAAATATAGAAGATCAATTTAATAGTAATAAAATATCTGAAACAACTTATAAAAGAAAACTTGATACAAAAAAATAATTGAAAATAGTGATATATGTAATATTAAAATTCAAAAACTTAATGCTAATTTGATTAACGATTTTTTAATTTCAATTTCTACTTATTCTAATTCTGTAATTAGTAAGATTTCACAAATGATTAGAAATGCTTTAGATAAAGCCTTAATACTTAACATAGTGACTAATAATCCTTACAATGTAAAAGGGACTTATTAATATACCAAAAAGTTCAAAAAAAGATAAAAAAATAGATGCTTTAACTATAGAAGAACAAAAATTATCTGTGCAGGAATTAGCAAAAAATTATGACGAATATACAAACATATTTTATGTAGCATTATATACTGGAATGAGAATTGGTGAAATATTAGCTTTATCCTCTGATGATATAGATATCGATAATAAAATTATACACATAAATAAAACTCTAACAAAAGATAAAAATGATAAAACTATAGTTGGGAAATCGACTAAAACTTATAGTGGCACTAGAGATATTCCAATAACGGAATTAATAATTAATATCTTCTCTGATGGAGCTAATCGTCAAAATGAGACTTTTTTCACTTCAAATAATAAAATTTATTTTTCCTAGTACAATTAATTCTCATTTTAAGAGAATATGCAAAAATGCAAACATAAGAGTTATAAATACTAAAAAGAAAAAAAATAAAGAAATTGAAAAAGAAGTAAATTTAAAGTCTTCTAATGTTAACACACACATGTTAAGACATACATAGGCAACAAGATGTATAGAAAGTGGAATGAGTGCTGTTGTTCTTTCTAAATTATTAGGACATGCTGATATAGAAACTACACTTAACACTTATACTTCTGTATTTAATAAATTTAAAGAAGATGAAATTCAAAAATATTTAAATTATATGTCCCAGTTGTTGTAAAATTGCATTAAAAAATCTCTAAAATGTTGATATTTCAACAACTTTAGAGATTATTTTTTGGTGGGAATGACCGGAATCGAACCGGTACGAGGTTTAACCCTCGCAGGATTTTAAGTCCTGTGCGTCTGCCAGTTCCGCCACACTCCCATGTGAAACTAAGAGACAAGTCTTAATAACGATATTAATTATAACATCTTTTTTTTTCCTTGTCAATTGTTTGCTAAATATTTATTTAAAAAGTGTGTACTTTTAGTTACTATTCAGACTAGACAATTACTTTAGTCCCAGTTGATTATATTTCAACTGGGATATTCATATATATAT
>CANRGL010000034.1 GCA_947630145.1 uncultured Clostridia bacterium
CTTATAGCATACACTAAAAAAAAAAAAACGCAAGTTTTCATAACAAATTTATTATTAAATTTTTGTTACAGTTTAATATTATTTTTGTTACTTACAAAAAAATATTCATATATTACTTTTTATAGTATATATGAATATTTCACTATTATTTTATAATTTACTTTTTATAACAACATATATATATAAAATGTACACACTGGATTGACCATGCTCAAAAAAAATATAGTATCACATTTATTTTATCTATATTTACATTTATTCAAACTCCATTTTTGTATAAACTATATAACTAATTTATCTGACAGTGGTCAGTTTGTCTTTATATAAAGCCTAGGACGAAAACCTAAAAGTCCATTAGAATGAAGGCTATAAGAACAATTATCACGATACGACACGGGATCACACTTAGCAACATTAGCGTAACTTCCACCACGAAGAATGAGACCGGAGCTATATATCTCGTTTGACCATTCACGTACATTTCCTGCTAAATCATATATATTTTTTGTTTTCCATGCATCTGAATATCCTGATTTTTGTATTTTACCATATCCTACAACATTTGCTGGAGACTCTGAATCGAGATAATTTCCATAAAATCTACTATCTCTCAAGCTTGATTCAGTAACTATAGTTTCTACATAATCTTCTATCCAGTGGCATGTTGTATCCCATGCTTTTCCTGTTAGTAGCCCTGTTTGTACATATTTATTACTTATCATTTGTTCTGCATTTTTCTTTGCATTACCATAGGTTATATTTGTCCAAACTACTGCATCTTTTTTAGATACAGGTGTTGCTACCCTATCTCCTCCTGTATTCTCAGTTCCATCTGGTGTTCCTGCCTCATATCTCCCTATATAAAAACCTCCGTATTTTGCTACATCTAATGTTTCATTTGTTATTCCATTTGGTAGTACATCATCTAATAAATTTGATTCAGTTATGCTACTATCTTTTGGAAAATCAAAATCTTTTTTGTAATCGCTTACATCATCTACTGGTATCCATACAAATTCATTACCTTTATCATCTTGTATTACTGTTCCAGTTTCTTTTGTACCTTCTACATATGTAAATCCTTTTGGTATAGGCACTCCATCATCTGTTACACTAGCAATAAACTCTTCCCAATCTTTTGGTAGTGCACCTTTTATTCCTAGTTCTTCTAACCATTTTTTCTCATTTTCTGTTACATTATCTTCTTTATACATTAATTCATCGTCTTTTACATATAACTTTCCATCATAATCTTTTGTAAAACTTGGGATATATTTTTTCATATCATCAAACTCTGTTGCATTAAATTTATTTTTTCTCTTCTTTGTTTCTGTTACATAATCATTAGATATACTTAGTGCTAGTTCATCTTGGAAACTTCTTACATCTTCCATAAATCTTGCTTTTCTTGCACTTTCTACTGGATTATTTTTACTTAATGTTAATACTACTACTGCAGCTAAGATTATTATAACGATTATCGTTACTATTAATACTATTAGCGATATACCCTTCTTTTGTTTCATAATATCTATTTAACCTCCTTAAAATATTAATATATAATAAATACGCATTAATAGTATATCATTTTAAAAAAAATTATACAAGTTTCTTTTTATTTATTTTAAATAAAAAGAAAAAATACTCATATTTTATTATTAGTATTAAATATAACAAATAAACTGTACATTGTCTAATATCATTATTTTATAGTTTCCTTTTTTACAACACCTGCAGTATTAATATAAAAATCATGAACATTTATAATTTCATTTACCTCATCTTTTATGTCAAAAATATCATAACAATTTATAATATACCCCTCACTGCTATTAATATCTAAATACTTATTTACTTTATTAATAAACTCCTCTTTGCCATTTACCACAAATACAAATTTTTCAAATTCATATTCATTAATTATTTTCTCATTTAACCACTCCGTGTAAAAAAGCTTATCATCCATTTTCTTGTAAAACTTACTTACAATATTTTTTATTTTTCTTCTTTCAATCTTTTCATTTTTTTCATTAATGTAAATTACTTTTACATTTTCAAGCTCATTATCAATAAAATTATTTGCAATAATATATGCATGAGTTGAATTTACTGTAAAACAACATAACTTAATTTTTTTCATCTTTAGTTCCCCCTTACAAGTAAAATTTTATCACTCATATTTTAAAAAGTCAATTAATAAATTTATCTAGTTTTGCTTTATTTTGTAGAATTTACAGTTTTGTATTCGACATAATTTTTAATATGACAAAATACTATTTTTAAGTATAAAACAAGACAAAAAAATTCTGTATTTAATTATAAAATGAAAGCATAATACTAATAGGTGATAATTATGAAACAAAAAAATATAACTTTATTTATAGCAATCTTTTCATTTATACTATTAAATACAATACTAGCATTTAATATATATAAAACAAAATTCATATCAAAGGATATAATAAGACTTCACGTAATAGCAAATAGTAACAATATAGATGATCAAATAATAAAACTAAAAATAGAATCAAAAATTAATAATTATATAAATTCTTTAAATTCTAAAAATAAAAAAGAATTATTAAATAATATAAAAGAAAATAATAATAATATTTTAACTATTGCAAATAACACAATAAAAGAAAGTAATAAAACTTACACAGCTTCTTTAAAAATAGGAAAAATATCATATGATAATAAAGAAAACATGCTACTAAACATGGATTCTGGCACTTATGATAGTGCAAGTATAATTTTAGGAGAAGGCACTGGAAAAAATATATGGTCTATAATATTTCCAAATGAAAAAACAATAGAAAAATTAAAAGATTTAGAAACAATACTTCCAAATATATCAAAAATATATGACACCACAACTCAAGATTTACCAAAACATCATAAAATAGAATCCATCTTTTTCCCCTTGGGCTAACTTTGTAAAAAAATTTATATAAAAAAATAAAACATAAATTAGGTATAAAAAATCTTCCTCTTAAAAATTTTATTTAAAGAAGATAAATTAAATATAATAATGTCTTTTTTTATGATTACCTCTATGGGCTAACTTTGTAGAATGTCAGAACCCTGACTATCTTTAGAAAAAACTTCACAAGATTTAAAACGTGTTCTCCACGTATTTTAATTATAACTAAAAATTTATTAAAAATCAACTAAAACACATCGCAATTTTCGACTAATAATTTTATTTTACTAACTTGTATCAACCAAAAGTGTTTATAAAACACAATATCCACATATAATCTTTTAAGGTTATATGTGGATATTTAATATTTTACAAAGTTAGCCCTATTCTTCATTAAGTCTACCAAAAAATGTAAGCGCCCATAGACCTGCTATTCCTACAATTGTAAATATTATTCTACTTAGCATTGAAGTCATTCCACCAAAGATTGCACCTACTAGATCAAATTCGAATAGTCCTACTAATGCCCAGTTTAATGCTCCTATTACTACTAATATTAAGGCTATATAGTTTAACACTTTCATAAAATACCTCCTAACAGGACAAAATAAATTTGTCTATTTATATGTTGTGCATTTTTTTATATTTTATTCATAATACAAATTTTAAAAAAATATATAAATTACATTTTTAATTTACATAATATTGACGTTTTTCTTTTTTTATGCTATAATATATAGTATAGTTTGTATATAATTTTAAACTAATTAATTTAAAATTATAACTATAATTTATTAAATGGAGGTTGCATTTTATGTCAACAACTATCAAAACAATAGAACAACTCAAAAAGGCAGCATATCTTCTTCGGAATGGAGAAATACTTACACATCCAACTTGTAAGTGGAAAACTAGCGATTTTAGCTACTATGGACACCATAAAGTGTTCAGAGCAAAAGGTTCTACATTAGTCTTTTTCGACGAATGTGGAAGTGCAAACGTTATCCCCATACCTGGAAATGGAAATGCATTAAAACAATTAGAACAGGTTTTGATGGCCGACGGCTATCTAAATCAAGCCACTCTCTATGTACCTCTTTCAAACGGGTTTGATTATCCTGAAAGAGTACAGGAATGGAACGATATTAAAGCAAATATAAGCCGTATGTTTGCTGAGTAATCTTTTTACAGAAGTCTACCATAGCATGGTGGACTTCTTCTTTTTTTACAAAATACACAGACACATAGAATAATTGTGCCTGTGTTATAAAAATATAAAAAATATTTAACGTATATCAACGAAATGATATACTTAATATTATATTGTGCAAAGTTATTTTTTTTATACATTATTTTTCAAAATTTTTATATAAAATTATTGCTGTTGCAATAGCTACATTTAAAGATTCTACACTATCATTAATTGGAATTTTTACAAAAATGTCACATATTTTTTTTATTTTTTCACTTATTCCATTTGATTCATTTCCCATTACAAAAGCCATTTTTTTCGTTATTTTTAAATTTTTAAGTGGAATACTTTTATCATCTAAAACAGATCCTACTATTGTATACCCCATTTCTTTTAATTTATTTATATCATCTAAATAAAATATCTTTTCTCTTAAAATAGATCCCATAGTTGAACGTACTACTTTTGGAGAATATGCATCAACTGTACCATTAGTACAAATTATATTTTTTATTCCAAAAGCATCAGCTGTCCTTATTATAGTTCCAATATTTCCAGCATCTTGTACTTTGTCTAAAATCAAAATATTCTCATTTCCAAAATTTTCTTCATATTTTGGTATTTTTAAAACTGCTAAAATTCCTTGTGGTGTTTTTGTATCAGTTATATTTTCAAATACATTTTTAGAAAATTCTACAACTTCTATATTTAATATATTATCTAATCTTTTTAATATATTATCTCCACCATTTAATTTTTTTAATATTTCTTTAGAACAAGCGATAAACATAATGTCTATCGCTTTCTTACAATCTAAAACTTCATTTACAACTTTGATTCCTTCTAAATAAAAGCAATTATTTATTCTTCTTCCTTTTTTTTCATTAAGACTTTTTATAAACTTTGCTTTTTCATTAGATTTACTAGTTATAATTTCATTCATAATTATTCTCCTGTAGTATTATTAGTAGTATCTGTATCTGTAGTTGTTGTTGATGTATCTGTTGTTGTAGTTGTATTTGTTGTATCTTCTTCAGATGTTGATGCTTTACCATTTATCTGTTCTACAACTTTCTTTAATTCATCTTCATCAACTTTGAAATTCTTTTCTGTACTTATTTTATTTATTTGTTCATTTACATAGTTTTCTCTATCATAATCACTCTTAGCTCTACCGTTTTCAGTAATACTATTTAATTTTATTATATGATAACCGTATGAGCTTTCAACAAGTACAATGTCACCAACTTTCATAGTCATTGCAGCATTAGCATAACTTTCATCAGTTTGACCATCTTTATAAACAGTATAATTTCCTCCATTATCTTTAGTACCAGTATCTTCAGATAATTCTTTTGCAAGTGTTGCAAAATCTTCACCTGCTTGTGCTCTTCTTAAAGTATCTTCAGCTTTTGCTTTTTTATTTGCTTTTTCTTCATCAGATAATTCTGTTCCACTTTCACTTTTAGTTGTAAATAATATATGACTTGTTTCATATGAATTTAGGTTTGCATCATTTTCATTAGATTTTATATAATTTATAACATCTTCATCTTTAGCATCAGCTACTTTTTTATCTATATATGCACTTATTAGTGCGTCACTATAATATAGCTCTTTCATTTGATTTGGATTTATTCCTTGTTCTTCAAGTTGTTTTAATTGTTCTTCATCCTTAAATTGTTCGTCAATTTCTTTTTTTCTATCATCAGGTATTGTTATTCCTTCTTTTTTAGCTTCTTTTATTATTATTTCATCCATTGCAGCTTTATTAGCAACTTGCTCTGGTATTATATCGCTAGAATATCCAAAATAAGAAAGCATTGGTTGGAAAGTCTTGTAGTAAATTGTAAATTCAGATTTTGTAACTTTTCCTCCATCATATGTTGCAACTGCTTTAAAACTAGTCGAATAAAAATAGAATCCAAATATTCCAAATGCTACTATAAGTATAGCAACTATAATTGAATATATAACTACTTTCTCAGAAATAGGTTTCTTTACTTTTTCTTGCTTTTTTACTACTGGTTTTGTATCAACAACTTTCTTTTTATCTTCTTTTTTTGTATCTTGTTTCTTTTCAGTTTTATTATTATTTTTCTTTACTTCATCTTTTTTTTCTGTTTTATTATTATTTTTCTTTACTTCGTCTTTTTTTACTTTTTCTTTTGAATTCTTTTTTTCTAATTCTTCTTTTTTAACCTCTTTACTCATACTTTTTCTCCTTTTCCTTTTTTAGCTTTTCAAGCTCTATTTGTATACGAATTAGTATATCACTACTAGCAGAATTTGTCAAATAAATTTGTAAATTATATGGTTCTATCTTTAAAATTTCACCAAATAAACATATTCTTTTTATATTAAGTTCTCTAGCTAAATTTCTTATTTCTACAATTTTTATTAAATTTTCTGTTTCCCTTGGTAATGAACCATATCTATCTATAAGTTCATCTATAACATCAAGCATTGTATCTTTATCTTTTATATCCGAAATTTTCTGATACATACTAATCTTCTGTATTGGATCTTTTATATAATCATCACTAATATATGCAGAAACATCTATATCTATTTTTATTTCTTGTTCGATATCATTTAAGCTTTCTATATCTTCTTTCTCTTTTTTTATAGCTCTTTGTAAAAGTGACAAATACATATCATATCCAACTTTTAACATATGTCCATGCTGTTCTTTACCAAGAAGACTACCTGCACCTCTAATTTCAAGATCTCTTAGTGCAATTTTAAATCCACTACCAAACTCTGTAAAATCACGTATAGCTTTTAATCTTTTTTCTGCAACTTCAGATATTTGTTTATTTTTCTTATAAGTTATATATGCATATGCAAGCCTACTAGAACGTCCTACTCTTCCTCTTATTTGATAAAGTTGAGCAAGACCTAACATATCTGCATTTTCTACAATTAAAGTATTAGCATTTGGTATATCTATACCCGATTCTAAAATAGATGTACATACAATTATATCAAATTCATGATTTATAAATTTTATCATAATATCTTCAATTTCATGAGGATCCATTCTTCCATGAGCATATGCAACTCTTGCATTAGGTACTAATTTTTTTACTTTTTCTGTAAGCTCTTCTATGCCCTCTACTCTATTATTTAAGTAAAAAACTTGTCCATCTCTTAATAATTCCTTCTCAATAGCTTCTTTTATAACATCATCATTATATTCCATAACATAAGTATGTACTGGTAATCTTTCAAGTGGTGGCTCAGTTAAAGTACTCATTCCTCTTATACCAACCATAGACATATGAAGTGTACGAGGAATTGGAGTAGCAGTCATTGATAGAACATCTACGGTTTCTTTTATCTTTTTTATACTTTCTTTAGCTTTTACTCCAAATCTATGTTCCTCATCAATTATTAAAAGGCCCAAATTATTAAAAAATACATCACTAGATAACATTCTATGTGTACCAATTAATACATCAATTTTTCCATCGATTAAATCTTTTAAAATCTTTTTTTGTTGACTTGTAGTTTTAAACCTGCTTAGCATTTCAACATTTACGCCAAACTTTTCCATTCTTTCCTTAAAAGTGCGATACTGTTGCAAACAAAGTACAGTAGTTGGAACTAAATATGCAACTTGTTTCTTATCCATTACAGCTTTAAAAGCTACACGTAGGGCAACTTCTGTTTTCCCATAACCAACATCACCACATAGAAGTCTATCCATAACTTTATTTGATTCCATATCTGCTTTTATCTCCATTACAGCTTGTTTTTGATCATCAGTAAGTTCATACTCAAAAGCATCTTCAAATTCCTTTTGCCATGGTGTATCTTTGTTAAATGAGTATCCTGGATTATTTTCACGTTTAGCATATAACGATAAGAGTTCTTTTGCCATTTCCTCTACGTGAGCTGAAACTTTCTTCTTAGTCTTTTCCCATTCTTTGTTACTAAGAGAATTAATTTTAGGAATAGACTCATCATCGCATATATACTTTTTTACTAAATCTAACTGATTTATAGGAACATACAAAGCACCATTATTTAAATATTCAATTTTAATATAGTCTTTTATAACATCTTGTACACTTATACTTTGTATTCCTCTATATATACCAATACCATGATTTTCATGTACAACATAATCACCAATTTTTAATTCTTCAAAACTATTAATATCTAGTTTATTAGTATTATCTTTTTTTACTTTCCTTTTCAAATTAGTGCCACTAACAGGCTCAGCTATTACTACTAAATCATGAGTAGATGAATAAAATCCTCCAGATAAAATTCCAAAAGTAATATATACCCTATCTTTGACTAATTTTTTATCTTGCCATATATTATCAAGCACTTCAACTTTAATATTATTATCAATAAGATAATTCTTTACTTGTTCAACTCTTGACATACTTGGAAAAACAAGCAAAATATTTTTATTTTTTAAAGCTTTAATATCATTTAAAAGTGTTTCAAAAGAATTCCTATAAAAAAACATTTCTTTAGATTTAAAATCAAAAACTTGCCTTTTCTTACTTATGCTATTATCAAAAACCTGCTTTTCCATATATATATTAGTAAATTCTTTTATTTTTTCTTCCACTTCTTCAAAAGTTATATACTTGTTTGCAAAGGAAATATCCATATATTCTCTTTTTGATAAAATTTTTAACGTTTCCAAATTTTCATAATATAAACTATCAGCTTTTTTCTTACAACTAACTGGTTCATCAATAAATATATTATATCCTTTTATATAATCAGTAAAAAAAGTGGGATTATCTACAAGCAAATTAAAATACTTATCTGTTAAATTATCAAGTATTCCATTTTCTAAAAATTCAATATCCTTTTGTATATTTAATTTTAATTCATTAGATATCTTACCTTCTATTATATTACTTAATTTTTCATTAATCTCTTTTAATTTATCACCTGTTACAACAAACTCAGAAACACACGAAATACTAGCCTCATTCATACTTGAAATACTTCTTTGACTCAACACATCAAAACATCTTATACTATCCACGCAATCTCCAAAAAATTCAATTCTATACGGAGCATCACTTTCAACAGCAAAAACGTCAATAATTCCTCCACGAAGAGCAAACTGTCCCTTCCCCTCTACATTATCAGTTTTTTCATATCCATACTCCACCAGCTTCTGGGCTAACTTTGTAAAATTTATCTCTTCATCTTTTTTTATTAAAATTGTTTCATCAATATTTGTCCTTTGAGGGATCATAGGTAACATTAATGAATCAATAGTAGTTACAATTATTTTTTTATTGTTTTCATTTAATTTTGATAAAGCATACATTCTAGCATTTTGAATTTCTTTACTTTGTGCTTCAACATCATAATATATAATTTGTTTAGCAGGAAAATAAATTATATCTATATCTGAAAAAAATTTTAAATCTTGTATCATTTTATTTGCCGTTAAGACATTACTGCAAACTACAACACTGCAATTTTTACTACTTTTAGTTAAATTATATATATATAAAGCTTTTTGTATATCCATAACATTTTTAAAACAAATAGAAGCATTTTTTTGTTTTATACTATCTAAAATTTCATTAAACACACTTACTTTAAATAAGTTATCTGTAAGCACATTCATTTTTTTACCTTCTTTCTTAGTAAATAAAGTTATTTAGTTATGTTATTATTTTATATTATACTTATTTACTTTTTAGCTAATCATTTCTTTTAACTTTTCAATTGATATAACTGGAATATTTAAAGATTCTGCTTTAGAAAGTTTACTTCCCGCATTTTGACCAGCAATTAAATAATTTGTCTTTTTTGATATACTACTTGAAACTTTTCCATCATTTTGTTCAATTAATTTTATAATATCATTTCTATTATATTCCTCAAAAGAACCAGTTACAACAAAAATTTGACCTTTTAATTTTTGTGAGGAAAGATCTTTTTTATTTCCTTTTAAATTTACACCTGCATCATCTAATTTTTTAATAATTTCAAAAGTTTCTTTTTTACTAAAAAATTCTACTACTGATTTTGCCATTATTTGTCCGAAATCATCTAACGCGCTTATTTGATCAACAGTTGCATCTTTTATATCATATATATTATCAAAATTTTCTGCCAAAACCTTTGCTGCTTTCTTACCTATATGTCTCATTCCAAGTCCGAATAATAATTTATCTAAGCTATTATTTTTGGTATTTTGTATTGCAGTAATAAGATTCCTTGCAGATTTAGGAGCAAATCTATCTAAATTTACAATATCTTCATATTTTAAATAATAAATATCTGCTATATTATTTATTAAATTGTTATCTATTAATTGCTCAACAATAGCAGCCCCAAGCCCTGATATATCCATAGCCTCACGTGAAGCAAAATGTACTAAAGAACGATATATAAGCGCTGGGCATTCACTATTTGTGCACCTAAGAGCCACTTCATCATCAAATTTTTCTAGTCTTTCTCCACATACAGGACATACCTCTGGTATATTATATTCTACTTCCTCACCATTACGTTTATCCTTAACTACTTCAATAACTTCAGGAATGACATCTCCTGCTTTTTGAACAACTACTGTATCTCCTATTTTAATATCTTTTTGTTTTATATAATCAAAATTATGAAGAGTAGTTTTAGAAATTAAAGATCCTGCAAGTTTAATAGGATTTAATATGGCCATAGGTGTAACCTGACCTGTTCGTCCAACTTGTACTTTTATATCAATTATTTTCGTTTCTTTCTTTTCAGGAGGATATTTATATGCAACAGACCACTTAGGAACTTTTGTAGTTTTTCCCATTTCATCACGATATGATATTTTATTAACATTTACAACAGCGCCATCAATATCATAAGGCAAACTATCACGAAGATTTCCAATATCATTTATTGCATCTAATACTTCCTCAACACCTTTGCAAACTTTCATATACTCAATAGTCTTTACACCAATACTTTTTAAGTAATTTAAACTATCACTATCAGTTTTAAAATTGTTCCCTTTTAAAATTGTAAAAACAAATATACTTAAATTCCTACTTTTAACTAAATCTGGATCAAGCTGACGAAGTGTTCCAGCAGCAGCGTTTCTAGGATTTGCTAAAAGAGCTTTTCCTTTACTAAATAAATCTTCATTTATTTTTTCAAACTCACTTCTTGGAAGGTAAACCTCTCCTCTAATTTCCAAAGTATCCGTACTATTAAGTTGTTGAGGTATATCTTTTATCATTTTAATATTTTCAGTAACATCCTCACCCACAAATCCATCTCCACGAGTCGATCCTCTAACAAGTTTACCATCTACATATTCCAAAGAAACAGATAGACCATCAATTTTAGTTTCCACAACAAATTCAGTATCTTTCCCAAACTCATCTATAACTTTATTTACAAACTCACTTACCTCATCAAAAGAAAAAACATCTTGTAAACTTTGCATTTGAACTTCATGTGTAACTTGAGAAAATATATTTTTAGAATGTCCCCCAACTTTTTGAGTCGGAGAGTCACTAGAAATAAATTCTGGATACTTTCTCTCCAATTTCTTTAGTCTTTGAGTAAGTTTATCATATTCATAGTCACTAATCTCAGGATTATCCTCATCATAATATCTCCTATTATGAAACTCAATTTCTTCTCTTAATCTAAGGATCTCTTCCCTTGCCTTTATTCTCTGGCTCTCCTCATCACTATTTTTAAAAAAACTCAATTGTTCATCATTCAATTTTATCACCTATCCTTGGGCTAACTTTGTAAAATTTTATATATACAAAAAATTTAGTATATTTTTACATTATTTTAAACGCCAAAAAGAGTAATGTGATTAAAATTTCTAACTTTAATCATATTACCTTTTTATAACATATTTATATATTTTATATTATTCATCAACTTTTACTGTATCTTTAAATCTTGCAATGTAGTCTATTAAAGACCAAACAGTAGCAAGTACAGCTGCTACAACAGAAACTGTCATTCCTATATTAACTAATAATTCTATTGGTGTCATTGTAAGTGATTTTGTTATAAAATCTCCAAAATTATATGTACCTATAATTGCAAGTATTATAGTTAAAAGTTGAAATATTGTTTTTATTTTTCCACTAAGAGAAGCTGATAAATCTTCTTTTTTATCTGCTCCAAAATTTCTAAGTCCTGTAACGAAAAAGTCTCTAACTACAATAATTACGGCTATCCATACAGGTATAATTCCAGAGTTTGCTATAAGTATAAAGCCTGAAGCAACAAGCATTTTATCTGCAAGTGGATCCATTATCTTTCCAAATTTTGTTACCAAATTATTTTTTCTAGAAATATATCCATCAAAAAAATCAGTAATAGAAGCAATAATAAATACTGCTAAAGCAACATATTTTGCCCACTCTAATTTAGTAGGTAAACACATAAATACCACAAAAATAGGTATAAGAAAAATTCTAAGCATAGTAAGCTTATTAGGTAAATTCATTTTTTTTAACATTTTTTATCCTTCCCCTCTGCCCTTGGGCTAACTTTGTAAAAAAATACACTCTTATTATATCAAACAGATAAAATTAAGTCAATCTATTCATAAAAAATTCCATTCCTTTCTCGCTTCGCTCAAAGGCACACATAGGTATGAAAGCCTTGAAGCTGAAGCAT
>CANRGL010000035.1 GCA_947630145.1 uncultured Clostridia bacterium
AAAAAAAAAAAAACGCAAGTTTTCATAACAAATTTATTGTTAAATTTTTGTTACAGTTTGATGTTAGTTTTATTACTATTTATTTATAAAAAAAGCACATATACAAAAATAGTTGTATATGTACCCTTTTATTATAAATTTAAATTTAAGTTTTAGTTGTTTTGTTATCTGTTTTATTATTTTTTTTATTATATTTTTCTAATTCAAACCAGAATGTTGCACCTTTAGTATATTCACTTTCTACTCCATAATCTGCATTATGAATATCTAATATATTTTTTACTATAGAAAGTCCTAATCCACTACCAGAATCTGGTCTTTTAAATGTTTCAGCCGCTTTATAATATCTACTCCAAATATGTGAAATATCTTCTTTTTTTATACCAATTCCATCATCTTTTACTTCTATTCTTACCTTCTTTTGTATTGTTACTACCTTTATTTCAATTTTCTTGCTATCTCCACTATGATTTATAGCATTAGAAATTAAATTATACAAAACTTGTTGAATTTTAGATTTATCAGCTTTAACAAATATTTCTTTTGGAATATTTGTTACAAGATTTAAATTACTTCCTTCATTTGCAATTTTAAATCTTTCAGTTATTTGTTTTACAAGTTCGCATATATTAAATACCTCTTTATTTAACACCATAAGTCCAGATTCTATTTTTGAAATGTCCATCATATCATTTACCAAAGTAGTAAGTCTATCCGTTTCATCTATTATTACTTTTAAATGTTTTTCTCTTTTTTCCTTGTTATCTCCAGATAAATCACGTATCATTTCAGAATATGCTTTTATCATTGTAAGAGGTGTTTTTAAATCATGTGATACATTAGCAATTAATTCTTTTTTTAATTTATCAGTTTTTGCTAACTGTTTTGTTGCAAAATTAAGTGTATCTGCTAAATCATCTAACTCTTTATATCCTGCTTTTTCAAATTCTATATCATAATTTCCTTTAGCAAGCTTTTTTGCTTCTTCATTTATATTTTTTATTGGCATAGATAATCTTCTAGATATAAATATTGAAACAATAGAAGCAATAAAAAGTGCAATAATTGTTATATATAAAAGTTGATTTTGTAATATGGAAGTTGTTGCATCAATAGGATCAATTGAAGATACTATAACAATTATATCATCTGTATCTTGCATTAATTTTCCATATACATATAATTCCGTTTTGAATCTATCAACTTTTAAAGTATAATTTATTTTTTGATTAGGACTAGAAAGAATTTTATTTACAATTCCTGTTGTATCAATAGCTATAGGACGAGTAGGCATTTGAGCTATATTTGTTTGTCCAGAAGAATTATTTGATGAGTATATAGTATCACCACTTTTATTAAAAATAAATATAGCAGATGCATTTTTATATGCCATATTATCTATGTACTCTTCATAGTTATTTTCATATGTATATTTAAGTTCAACATTTTCAGCTATTTTGTGAATTTCATTTTTTTTCATTGAGCTATAATAACTTTGAAGTAAGATTACTTGCATAAACCAAAGAATTATAAACAGTGATATAGCAAAAACAAAAAATGAAAACCAAATTTTAAAAGTAAGTGTATTTCTACCATTGTTAACAATTTTTTTGACTTTATTATTCTTCAAATTTATACCCCATTCCTCTTATTGTTATTATTTTATCTCTATATTTACCTATACTATTTCTAAGCATTTTAACATGTGTATCTACTGTTCTATCTTCGCCAAAAAAATCATATCCCCAAACATCATTTAATATTTTCTCTCTTGATAATGCAATATTTTTATTTTTTACTAAATAAACTAATAGATCATATTCTTTTGGAGTAAGTTCTTTTTTATTTCCATCTATTGTAACTACTCTACCTAACATATCTATTTGTAAGCCTTCATATACATACTTATCTTCTTTTATATTATTAGATACACTATTACTTCTTGAAATTATTGCAGATATTCTTGCCATTACTTCTTTTGGACTAAATGGTTTTACTACATAATCATCTATTCCTATTTCAAATCCAAATAATTTATCATATTCTTCTCCTCTTGCAGAAAGCATAAGCACAGGTATATTTTTATTTTTCTTTATTTCCTTAATTGCAGAAAATCCATCAAGTTTTGGCATCATTACGTCCATTATAATTATATCAAAATCTTTATCTTTACATATATTAACAGCCTGCATACCATCACTTGCCTCTTCAACTTCATATCCTTCAAATTCTGCGTATTCCTTTAATACATTCCTAATATTTGCCTCATCGTCAACTACTAATATTTTCAAATTTACCACCTCATTATATTTAAATTATTATATTACATATTTGTGATAATTTTATGAACATTATGTAAAATATACATTTTATTAAATTATACCACATAATATTAATAAAATAAAGAAAAAGGCACTATATATATAATAATATAATGCCTTTTTGATTTTATCTATTAAAACATCCACTTCCTATAAATTCTTTAATTATTGAATCTGTTGGAATATCATTAGTTTCAATAGGCAAGAAATTGTTTAAAAGTTTGTATAATCTACGTGCATCAGAAAAATATATACTACTTTCTGGTATTTTAAGAAGTAATTTTTCAGCAAATGATTTTAACACTCCAAGTTCATATACAAGGCTTGTGTTAAATATCTCATCAGCAAGTCCTATATATACAAATATATTTTCCTTTTCTGCTTTTAATACTTTTTGCCATTCTTTTAAAGTATTTTCAGGTTCAACACCCCTTACATCAAAATCTCTTACTATTCTACGTATAAGTCTTGTATCGTTTGATGAAATTTTAGTAAAATTATCAAACCCTAAAGTTACTAAAGGAGCAAGATATATTTTAAATGATTTTTCAGATATTAGTTCATGTATAATAGGATTTAAAGCATGTATTCCTTCTATAATTAAAATATCATTTTCATTCATACATTTTCTATTTTCTTCTTTGAATTCCTTTTTTGATAATTTAAAATTATATTCAGGAAGAATGATACTTTTTCCTTTTAATAAAGCTTTCATATCCGAGGAAAAAAGGTTAATATCTAAATTTTTAAAGCTATCATAAGCCTTTTGACCATTTACTACTGGAATATTTTCTAAATCATTAAAATAATTATCCATAGAAATATGAATTGCGTCCTTTCCTGTTATTTTTAACTGCACTTCTAGTTTCTGTGAAAATGTTGTCTTTCCAGATGAAGAAGGACCAGCAATAAAGATAACTTTTACGTTATTTGCTTTGTTAATATTACTTACAATTTCAACAATTCTCCGATTATGTTCTGCTTCAGAATATACTATAGTCTTCGATATACTTCCAGATAATACTTGCATATTTATATCTGATACATTAGAAACTCCAATACTTCTTTGAAACCTTTTAAATCTTAGAAATTCTTCAAATATATTATTTGAAAATAAATTTGAGGTTACACTGTTTACATTAGAATTATCTGGTAGAGATATAATAGCGGTATCACTAGTGTAGCAGTATATATCAAAGTTTTTAATATATCCTGTTGATGGAGCAATTAATCCATACAAATAATTAAGATAATTTGAACATTTATAAAAAGTGTAAGAATCTTTTACTTTAATTTTAAAATTATCAAGTTGATGTACAGAATTAATACTCTGATATATTTTTTTAGCTTTTTCATAGGATACTTTTATCTTTGTTATTTTGGTATCATCAAGAATTATTTTCCACATTTCCTCTTTTATTGTATTTATTAAAGAACTAGTTATATTAGAGTCAAATCTAAACCGTACATAATAATTGTTCTGCAGTTTATTTGTAAATTCTATTTTATTAACATCAAGACCTAAATTATAACATGCCTTTAAAAAAATAAATTTTAGTGTACGTGAATAAATTCTTTTTCCTTCTTCCGATGAAAAAGTTATAGGAGAAACTACAGCATCTTCAACTAATTTATAATATATAGAATGAATACTGTTGTTAACCTTAACCGCTAATACATTTTTTTCTTTGTCTTCAATAATATCTTTTATTTTTGTACCTTCCTTTACTCTTTTTGTTTTTCCTTGCATTTCAATATTTATTATGTTATTTAACATGATACATTCCTCCATATAATATTATGTTTGTTGCTATATCCTACTACTATAATTATATCATTTTTTATAATTTTATGCAATCTAAAAAACATATAGATATTATTGTATAAATTAAAGAGTAAGTTTCCCTACTCCTTTTAAGTCAAGATAAATAGGTTTTAAGTTTCGTTTTTTTTCAAAATGACGAATATTTATATTCTTACAATGTATTTTATTTATTGAATAAATAGAAATGTTTACTAAACGAAACGGCAATCTCAGTATTATCAATAATTTTATAAAAAAATCCCGAAACTTAAAATCAAAAAATATTGATTTATATATTAATTTTTGATATAATACAAACAAAGGTTTTATGAAAGAGGATGATACTATTGAACGAATTATCTAAAGGAGATTTAATTATTTATGAAGATGAAAATAATAAAATAGAAATAGAAGCTTTTTTATATGACGAAACAATTTGGTTATCACTTAATAAGATTGCAGAATTATTTGAAAAAGACAAATCTACAATAAGTGAACATATAAAAAATATATATGAAGAAAAAGAACTAGATAGAGATTCAACTGTTAGGAAATTCCCAACAGTTCAAATTGAAGGTAATAGAAATGTTAATAGAAATATTGACTATTATAATTTGGATTTAATAATAGCAGTAGGATATAGAACTAATTCAAAGAAGGCAACTAAATTTAGACAGTGGGCAACAGAAGTATTGAAATCATATATCATAAAAGGCTATAGTATAAATAAAGAAAAATTGAAAAATCCTAATAAATATGGTAAAGATTATTTTGATGAATTACTTGAAATTATAAAGGAAATCAGGACAAGTGAAAGAAGATTTTATCAAAAAGTAACTGATATTTTTGCAGAATGTAGTATTGACTATAATAAAAATTCTGATATTGCTAAAAATTTTTACGCTACAATCCAAAACAAGTTTCATTATGCTATTACAAATGAAACAGCAGCAGAAATCATTTATCATAGAGCTAGCAGTAAAAAAGAGCACATGGGATTAACTTCTTGGAAGCATTCTCCTGATGGTAGAATATTAAAAAGTGATGTTTCTATTGCTAAAAATTATTTAACAAGTAAAGAACTAGAATTTTTACAAGATATTGTTAATATGTATTTAGATATAGCTGAGAACCGTGCAAAAAGGCAAATACCAATGAAGATGCAAGACTGGGTAGAAGAATTAAATACTATGCTAAAAACTAATAGATATGAAATATTAGAAGATAAAGGCTCTATTTCTGCTGAATCTGCAAAAGAATTTGCAGAAAATGAATTTGAAAAATTTAGAATAGAGCAAGATAAAAAATATATATCTGATTTTGATAAAATAATTAATGAATGTAAATCGAGAAAATGCTGATATATGAAAAAATATCAAGAATTTAAAAATAATTTGTAGAGGTGATGGAATGAGAAAACCAATTATAGGGATAATAGGTAAAGTTAAGACACAATATGTGGAAGATATTTGGCATAGAATTGATGAAGTAAATGTAAAGTTAATGTAACTGCGGAAAACTTATATAGATTATAAAAAGATATAAAGAGATATAGAAAATGAATTTTCGACAAAATGTAGATAGCTCTATTAAAATAAAAATCGACGAAAATTTCAAAAAATTAGTGAAATTTTGTCGATTTTTGTGGTTTGGAGGCGCCTATCAGAATCGAACTGATGATCAGAGTTTTGCAGACTCGTGCCTTACCGCTTGGCTAAGGCGCCATATATTAAATATATATTTACAAGTTTTAATTATATTACACTTTTATTATAATATATTTAATTAAGTTTGTAAATAGTGAAAAAAAATAAGGTCATAGACCTTACAAAAAATGGAGCGGAAAACGGGGCTCAAACCCGCGACCTTCGCCTTGGCAAGGCGACGCTCTATCAACTGAGCTATTTCCGCTGGTGGCCAGAGACGGGATCGAACCGCCGACACGAGGATTTTCAGTCCTCTGCTCTACCGACTGAGCTATCTGGCCATATATTTGTCTATTTTAGACGATATATAACTAATCAATCTACATTATTATTTAAATAAAAAAATAAATGATTAAATATCATTTTCATTTTTAAATAATATGGCGACCCGAATGGGGCTCGAACCCACGACCTCTAGCGTGACAGGCTAGCGTTCTAACCAACTGAACTACCGGGCCAAAAAAAATAAGTGGTGGGCACTACAGGGCTCGAACCTGTGACCCCCTGCTTGTAAGGCAGATGCTCTCCCAACTGAGCTAAGCGCCCACTTACTGATGACAAAAATAATTATACCTTAACTTAATATATTTGTCAACAGTTTTTTTGTATTTTTTAACTTTTTTTTGCAGTTTCTATAATAGAATAAACTCTCTGTTTTAATTTATCATATTTCTTTATTATATCCTTTATATACTCATCATAAATTTTATTAAATAATAAAAAACCTTGTATATTATCCACTTCATATTTAAGTGTTTTTTCTAATTGTTCTTTAGTTTCTATACAACACACAGTAACTTTATTACCAAGTTGTTTAGATAAAGATACAATATCCTTTAAACATTTATCATTTAAATTACTATCTTTAGAAATATATTTTGCATATAATTTTATTTCATCAATATTCAATTCTTTATATAAAATAAGATCATCATATTTTATATTAAAATTATTTATAGAAATACTTACCCCATGTTGTTTTAATTTTTCAAACATTAATTTATACGTTTTTATTTTTCGTATATCTATATCATTTGTTATTTCTAAACATATTTCATTATATCCTATTTTATTTTTTTCAAGTATTTTTAATAATTCATTTACAAAATCTTCTTTCATAAAATGTCTATTGGATATATTAATAGCCATTTTAATATCTTTATAACCATTTTCTTTTAATGTATTTAATTTTTTACACATTGTATCTAAGACATATCTATCTAATTTCAATATAATACCCATCTCATCAGCTTGTTTTATAAAATAATCTGAATCTATTTTTCCTAAAACTGGATGATTCCAATATAAAAGTGCCTCAAAACAAATTTCATCTAAATTATTTAAATTAATTCTTGGTTGCAATGATATATAAAACTGCTTCTTCTCATATGCTTCTATTAAATCTTTTTCCATTTTATTCTTATTATCAAGCTTTGCTTTTAAAGTTTTATTATGGAAATAATAGCCATTTTTACCATTTTCTTTTATATAATACATTGCATCGTCTGCATACATTATTAAATCTTTTTTATTATCAGCATCTTCTGGAAAAATTGATATTCCTAAGCTATATTGAAGTGATATACTAGTATCATTTATTAAAATTGGTTGCTCTAATTGTTTTTTCATATAATCAAGTACTTTTGTTACATCTCTAGTAGTTTTTATATTTTCAATAATTATAGCAAATTCATCTCCACCTAGTCTATATGCAACTGCATTTTTAGGAAGTTTTTCATCAAAAGTTCTTGCTAAATATATTAAAAGTTCATCACCTGCGTCATGTCCCATAGTATCATTTATCTGCTTAAATCCATCTAAATCCATAAAGCATACAGCAAATTTATTTCCTTTTTTTATTAATCTATCAAGTACAGATAAAAATAGATATCTGTTACCTCTACCAGTTAATTGATCAGTATATGCTTGCTTTTTTTCAAGATCATTTTTTCTTATTTTTCTAAAATTTACTATTTGATACAGTAAAAAACCTATAAGTATAAATAATATTACTTCAACAATCTGTAAAAAAGCTGTATTATTAAATAAATTTACCATATTCTTCCTCTCTTTCTCTTTTGTTTTTAAACTACAATATTAACAATTCTTGACTTTATAACTATTATTTTTTTAATATCTTCAACATTTACATATTTGCTTAATCTTTCATCAGATAATAGATTTTCTTTTATTTCATCTTCTGATAAAGAAGATGAAACTGTGATTTTAAATCTGACTTTACCGTTTATTTGTATTGCAAGTTCTACAACATCATCTATTATTTTATTTTTATCATACTCAGGCCATTTTGAATTAAATATATGTCCTTCAAAACCTAATTTTTCCCATAATTCTTCTGTTACATGAGATGCAATTGGATTTAAAATTTGCAAAAATGGAGAAATATATTTTAAACTTACTTTTTGCTTTTTGTATAATAAATTAACATATGACATCATAGCAGCAATTGCAGTATTATATTTTTGACTTTCATAATCTTCAGATACTTTTTTTATAGTTTTATTTAATTCTTTTTCAATTTCACTATCTTCTATTTCTTGAGTTGTAGCAATTTCTTCAAGTCTCATAACTCTATCTAAGAATTTTTTACATCCTTTAACTCCATTTTCATTCCATGGAGCAGAGTCCTTGTAATCGGCAATAAATAAAATATACGTCCTTAATGTATCAGCACCATATTCATTTACAATATCATCTGGATTAATTACATTACCTTTAGATTTTGACATTTTATCTCCATCTGGCCCTAAAATTAATCCTTGAGTTGTTCTTTTAGCATATGGTTCTTTAGTTGGAACAACACCTATATCGTACAAAAATCTATGCCAAAATCTTGAATAAATAAGGTGACGAGTAACATGTTCCATACCTCCATTATAACAATCTACTGGAAGCCAATATTTTAATTTTTCTTTGTCTGCAAACTCATTATTATTACTAGGATCTATATATCTTAAAAAGTACCAACTAGAGCCAGCCCATTGAGGCATAGTATCTGTTTCTCTTATAGCTTTTTTTCCACATTTTGGACATGTAGTATTAACCCAACTTTCTACCTTAGCAAGTGGAGATTTTCCATCTTCACCTGGAATGAATTCCTCTAATTCTGGTAATTTAAGTGGTAAATCTTTTTCATCTAAAGGTACAAGTCCACAATGTTCACATTTTACAATAGGTATAGGTTCTCCCCAATATCTTTGTCTTGCAAAAGCCCAATCTTTCATGTGATAATTTGTCTTTCTTGTTCCGATTTTATTAGCTTCTATATAATCTATTATTTTTTCTTTAGCATCAACTACATTAAGTCCATCTAAAAATCCAGAATTTACCATAACACCTGAATTAATATCACAAAAAGCTTCTTTATCTAGATTTACTTTTTCATCATCAGATTTTACAACTTGTTTTATATTAATATTAAATTTTTTAGCAAATTCATAATCTCTTGTATCATGAGCTGGTACTGCCATAATAGCACCAGTTCCATACCCCATCATAACATAATCAGTAACATATAAAGGAATGATTTCATTGTTTAATGGATTTACTATACTTATTCCTTCAACCTTAACCCCAGTTTTTTCTTTAGCAAGCTCAATTCTTTCAAATTCAGTTTTCTTTTTAGCAATTTCTTTATATTTTAATATTTCATCATAATTTTTTATATTAGATCTTAATTTTTCTATTATTGGATGTTCAGGTGCTATTGCCATATACGTAACACCAAAAACAGTATCTGGCCTTGTAGTATATACTATTAGGTCATCATTTGTTTGACTTACTTTAAATTTTATTTGAGCACCATAAGATTTACCTATCCAATTTTCTTGCTCTAATTTTACTCTTTCAGGAAAATCAATTTCGTTTAATCCATCTAGAAGCTTATCTGCATAATCTGTAATTTTAAGCATCCATTCTTCTTTTTCAAGCTGTATGACATCACTATCACATCTATCACATTTTCCACCTTGAGATTCTTCATTTGCAAGTACAACTCTACATTTAGGGCAAAAATTAACATAGCCTTTTGACTTATATGCAAGTCCATGTTTAAATAACTGCAAAAATATCCACTGAGTCCATTTATAATATTCTGGTTTTGTAGTATCAATTACTCTATCATAATCAAAAGAAAAACCTACTGATTTTAACTGTTTAGTAAAAGTATCAATATTTTTATCTGTTACCTTACGTGGATGAATTCCAGTTTTCATTGCATAATTTTCAGTAGGAAGTCCAAAAGCGTCAAAACCTATAGGGAACAAAACGTTATATCCTTGCATTCTTCTTTTTCTAGAAAGTAAATCCATTCCCATATATGCACGTATATGACCAATATGCATACCTGCACCAGATGGATAAGGGAATTCTACTAAAGCATAATATTTTTTCTTTGAAAAATCATCTGTTGCTTTAAAGCAATTACTTTCTTCCCATATTTTTTGCCATTTTTTATCTATACTTTTATCGTACATTAAATCACCCCATTACATATCTTTTATACTCATTTTCTATAAATCTATCTGTCATTGAAGACATATAATCTATTATTATTTGCTCTTTTTTATTATTTTTTACATAATCATTGTTCATATTATCTAAATATACACTAAAAATGTTATTTGATTTTTTATTGTTATTTAAAGCAGTAAGATAAACATTAAAAAGTTTATTGAAAATATTATTATAATTTTCTATATCTTTATTTGTATTTGCTTTTAAATAAATATTTTGCATATTAAACTCTTTTAATTGTATAAGTGCATCATAAACTTTAGAAGACATAGATATATATTCTTTGTTATAACTATTATCAATTATATCTAATATAAGGCTATTCATTATTTGCGAATTAGTTGTACCAAGTACTTCTTTTATATTTTTAGGAATTACTTTATTATCAAACATACCGATTCTTTTTGCGTCTTCTATATCCTTACCTATATAGCCTATTATATCAGATATTCTAACTACACACCCTTCTAAAGTCATTGGTCTTAATTTTTTTATGTTTTTTTCATCATTTAAGCATTCATAATATTCATTTAAAAAAGTATTTACATCTTTTTTTATAGGTAAATATTTGTTTTTTACCATTTCGCCATTATGACACATTATACCGTCTAATACTTGAAGTGATAAATTACAGCCTTTTCCTCCATTTTCTAATGTATTAAGTACTCTTACACTATTTAGATTATGCGCAAAAGATTTTCCTAATTTTTCTTTTGAAATCTGATTTAATATTCTTTCACCTGTATGTCCAAAAGGAGTATGTCCAACATCGTGTCCAAGTGATATAGCCTCACAGAGGTCCTCATTTAATTTTAAAGCCCTAGCTATTGTTCTTGCTGCTCTACTTACAAACTGTACATGCGTCATTCGTTTTGATATATTATCATTTTGTATATCACTATATACCTGAGTTTTATCAATGTATCTAGTATATGTAAGAGTGTGTATTATTCTATCTACATCTCTTTGATATTCTAATCTTATATCATTATCATCTTTGTGATATTCTTTTAATCTTATAGAGTCTTTGGATAAACTTGCAAAAGGTGAAAGATTTTCTTCACGCATTAACATTTCCTCTTTTACTTTTTTTAAGTTATTCACCTTTAATTTACCTCCCTACAATAACATGTTTATTGCACCTTTTATACATTCTATATCTAAAGGAAAGTTTGGCCCTGGATCACCATCAACATCTGGTAGATCACATTTTCCTTTAGTCTTAGTTATTTTTATCCATTTTTCTTTTGAATATATAACATTTTTATCAGCATAATGATTTTTAGCTAAAAGTTTACCTGCAAGTAAACTTGTATCTGCTATATTACAATCTTTTATAATAAGCATATCTAAAACACCGTCTTGGACACTAGAATTATCACAAAAAACATCAATTCCTCCAACACTACTACCATTAAAAATTAAAAATAACTTTATTTTTTCTATATAAATATCATTTTCAGTCTCTATTTTTACTTCAAAAGGTTTAAATTTTACTATTTGATTAATTGCAGTTATAAAATACGAAAGCATACCTAATGAATTTTTTAAGTTTGGATCTACTTTTTGTGAAACATTTGTAAATAATCCTGCAGAACAAATATTTATAAAATATTTATCATTTACCCTTCCAACATCTACTGGTTGAACATTAAAAGTAAGGATTTTATCTATACATTCCGAAAAGTTTTGAGGCATTTTTATATGTCTTGCAAAATCATTTGACGTTCCAGCTGGTATTACACCAAGAGGTATTTTAATGTTATTTTTTACCATAACATTTACAACCCTATTTACTGTACCATCTCCACCTGCAACAACTATCGCTGAGAAACCATCTTTTTGTGCATCTTTTAAAAATTCATATAAATTTGTATTATTAGCTGCTCTAAAAATAGATACTTCAATATCATTATCCATAAATTTTTCTATTATAGGATCTAAAAAATATTTAAATTTGCTTTGTCCAGCACCAGAATTATATATAAGTTTTATTTTTTTCAAAAATATCATGTCCTTTCCAGTAATACAACTTTATTATATTACATATTTATTACATTTTCAAGGGAAATTGCTAAATTCTGGGAAATATATTATAAAATAAGTTACTATTCAGACTAGAAAATAAAATTTTAGTGACAGAATTATGTATTTGTTGATAAGTATCATCTAAAATAGTA
>CANRGL010000036.1 GCA_947630145.1 uncultured Clostridia bacterium
AATTGTCTCCTAGTTCTAAAGAATTTCTGCACTAAAAGTGCAGGGCTTGCTACCACGGGCTATCAAAGTCAATTTTTTTTGCCATAAAGCTATACTATATAGTATTACAGCTATAGTAGGAAGTAAACTAATAGGTCCATTGTAGGAAATTATCGATAAAATTATCATACATATTATAACTAGTATTAAATATATAATTGGAATTTTATCATTAAACTTTTTATATATAAGATTTCTTATCATTGTCATTAAATTCATTAGACATCCAGAAATTGCATTTAAAAATAGATACTGTAAAGCAAATAGTAAACTTGAAAATATTTGATATTTTAATAAAGTATCTTTTTTATTTTTTTGAAAGCTCATCATTAGAATTACTAACGCTATTATTCCTAATAATTGTGCTATATAAAACATGTATCTTACCACTCCAAATTCATTATATATGTTAGGTATTATTCCTACAATATCTTTAATAGTCTTTTACACCTTTTTTCTAACTTTATACTGTCACTTTTTTGCTTATTTTTACCTTATACATTACTATAATTAGTTTTTGTTTTGTATTATTTATCCAAAATAAATTACTACATAATTATAGTAACTATTTAATATTTAATTTTTATACATTAATATTTTAACATAAAAGCAAGTAACTTTCAATTAGTTACTTGCTTTAATAATATTTAAAATTTTAATGATTTGATGTAGAATTTACTATAATAGCAGTTGTTAAAGCATACATATTACCTATAACAGAACGTGCTACTTTCATATTCTTTGAAATTTGTGTATCATTTATTTCTTTTAATCTTTCATCTAATACATCTTTTTCATATTTATTGAAAATATTTTTTAAAAATCTACTATAACTTAATAATGATGATAATAATATTATATCCTCTGTTAAATTTTCTTTTCCTAAAATTTGTGATTTTATTTCATTAATAATATTATTAAACTTATCTTCATTTATTTGTATTACTTTTTTATTACCAATTAATCCTTTTTTAAGTTCCAAAGAAATAAGTCCTTTTTCTTCCATACTTTCTTTTAATAAATTTACTATATCTTTTAATTTTTTTAGTGAAAGGCTAACACAGATAGATGTTAATATGTATCTTAAAGATATTTTTTTCTTTTTTCATATCTTTTATTATATCATATAACATTTTACTGTAATTTGATGTAGGTATTTTGTCGCAAAGTATTACTTTATCCTTATCAACAATCTCTAAATTACCATCTAACATCATTTATAAAGTATATTTTTCCGTAACATTTCCATTTTCCATAATACATTTCTCCTTTTTTTATTAATAATTAAGTTATAATATATTTTTATTTATAATAAAAGTATTAAAAAATAATTTTAATTCATAATTATTTAATTTATATTAATTATAAATATATAAACAAACATATTTATTTATTATTTTTAGTAATTTCATTATTTTTTATATTTAGTTTTCTTGTTATAAATTTATCACAACAAGCAAGTACTGCTGGTAATAATATAAGTATTAATATCGTTGAGCATAAAGTACCCTCTGAAATTGTTTTACATATTTTTGCTGCAATAGCTGAGGCAAAATTAGCGATAATTAAAGTAACTATAATAAGTATTGAACTTGAAGTAAGGATAGTTTTTATTGATTTATTATATGATTCTATAATAGCTTCTTTTATTCCTTTGCTTTTTCTATGTTCTAAATAATATGATGTATAAAGAATAGCATAGTCAATAGTAGCACCCATCAATATACTTTGAACAATAAGTATTGATATAAAATATACATTCTCACCTATAATTGATAATATTCCCATTGTTAAATAAACGGCCGTCTGTATTAATAAAACTAATATTACAGGTATAGTAATTGATTTAAATGTAATAACAACTACTATAAATATTGCTACCATAGTTATAATCGTAATAAAATTTAATTCATTATCAAAAGTCTTACTCATTTCATAAGACATAGGGGAATTTCCTATAATATAGAAATCATGTATTTCTTCGCCTAGCATATCTTTTATATTTTGTATAAATTCAAATGTCTCTTTATTTTCTGGTGCAAAAGTTGTATTTAATACTATTCTTGAATATTTTTTTCCTACTAATAATTCTTTTGCATCCTTTATATCTGTTTTTGCTTTTATTATATCATTTCTCATATCATCTTCTATAAAGTCTGTAAATCGTTCATCTTGTAAAATATCATTATTAAGAAAACCTACGAATTCTTCTACTGTCATTTGCCAGTTATCATTATATTCTTTGTTACTACCATAATAAGTATAAAGCATTTCTATAGTATTTTTTTGCACATCATTACTTAATTTACTAATAATAGCAAAAATTTCATCTGATGTATATTTAGTGTTACTTAATGCAGAGGTCATAATATTATTTACTGTATTTAACTTCAATATTTTTTCTTTATCAAAATTACTTGAATATTCATTATTAGTAACTACATCATTAAGTAAAAAATTAACAAATTCTCTTAATGACAAACTTGGATTTTTGTCTATATATTTAAAATTATATAATCCATATAGCAGACTTGTATCCTCTTTATTTAATCCTAAAAAAGATGATAAATCTATACTACTATACTTTTTATTATTAATAACTGAATTCATAATAGATTGTACTAAAATTAAATCATTTACAGTACTATTTGTTATCCTATTTTTAAGCATATCATCATTTTTATGTGCAAGTACAAAGTTTACAAATTCTATTGGTGTTAACATTGTATTATTTTTATTTGAAACATATAATGTGTATATATTTTTTATATTGTTAACATCTATTCCAATCATCTGAGATATTTCGTTATAATTAAAACTGCTATTATTTAGAGTAGATGTCATGATGTTAGATAATAATTGCAACTGTTTAAATGTATTTTGATCAATATTACTTTTAATACTTTCTAAATTACTATTGTCTAAAATTAATTTTACAAATTCATTTGGTGTAGCTGTCCATGTAGTTATATTCCCTGTTATAAAATCAATTAAATTGTATAATTGATAGACTTGATTTATATCTATACCTAAAATTTCTGATATCTGAGAAGCTGTATATTTATTTGTATCAGCCATAATATCAGGATTTAACATTATACTTCCAAATTTATTTATATCAACACCATCTAAATAATTTGTATTTGTTTTTATATAAGTTACATATTTGATTAATTCTGATATTGTATATTTGCTCTCATTTTTTTGATTATTATATTTTAAAAGTAAGATTTCATTAACTTTTTGTTCTTCTATTGAAAATAACTTAGCCAAAGTTTTATTGTCCATTTGTTTATTAATTGTATTTAAATCACTAAATGTTGCTAATAGTTTTATGTTCTCAACTACATTTTCATCAAAACTACTTTTATATTGACTACTTTGTAATACGTCATTTAATACAAAATTTGAAAATTCTGAAATTGTCATTTTTACATTAATATCATTTACTAAAATATAATATTTATATAATTCCTTTATCGTATTATCATCAATTCCAAAAATTTTTGCTATTTTATTACTTGTCATTTTACTTTGTATTGTTTGTTTATTTGTAAAAGTTGCTAAAGTATTTAGTTTAGTTCTGTTTTCAGAATTTATTTTAGATGCATACTTAGCATTTGTTAAAACATCTTTATTTATAAAATCAACAAATTGATTTAAACTAATTTTAGTATCGTTATTTTTAGAAAGATAATATATAAAAATATCATCTACATTACCTTTATCAATTTCTAATATATTTGCTATATCATTTGACGTTTTTTTATTATTTATAGATGATACCGTAACAAAATTTTTTAATCTTGTAATATCTTTTTTTGTTTTTTCATCAATTTTTTCATTTATTTTTTCATTGCTATATGCTTCATTTTCAATAAAATTAATAAATTCTTCAAATGTCATAGTATTATTTTTATTTTTATTATAGTAATCATAATAAACTATCTTTAACAAATAATCATCTATTTTTGCATCTGAACCTAAATCATTTAATTTAGTATTTAATTTATCAAATGTTAACTTTTCATTTATAGTATTACCATATGCCAATACTTCATCTATTTTTTCTTTGTTTTCCAATTGTTTTAAATATTTTGAGATTTTATCTTCATCTTCATTTTTATATATAATAGCCATTTGATTATTTTCAGTAAATATATTACTTATCTCATCCGACTTAGAATCTGTATAATCAATCCCTAAATTTCCTTTTAACATAAAGCTTAAAATAAATACAAGAAGAAATATTGGAATTGATATAAACCTTATTTTATAACTAACTTTACCTAACCTACTTAACTTAATATTAGGACTTTTTTTCTTTGATTTTACTATCCATTTATCAAACATTAATATTAATGATGGTAGTACGAAGAAAATGCAAATTAAACTAAATAATACTCCTTTTGCTAAAACAAACCCTAAATCTTTTCCTATTTTAAAACTCATAAATATTAATGCTAAAAGTCCAACTATGGTTGTAATAGAACTACTTGATATAGCTTGAAATGCTTTGTATAAAGCATTTTTCATTGCTTTTACTTTATTGTTTTCTGTTCTTTTTTCTTGATCATATCTATTCATTAACATTATTGAATAGTCCATAGATAATGCCATTTGTAATATTGCTGTTATTGAGTCTGTAATATTTGATACATTTGGAAATATTATATTTGTTCCTTTATTTAAAACTACTGCTATTAATATTGTAGTTAAAAATAAAAATGGTTCTACATAAGATTCACACATTATTATAAGAATGATTAAGGCACAAAAAACTGCAAGTGCAATAATCCAAAATGGCAATACCGATTTGTTATCCTCTGATATATCTCCACTTGTATAAAAAGTATACTCTTTATATTTTTCTGTTATCTTATTATATACATCTGTAGCTTTTTTTGAATCAGCTTTATCATTTACAGTAATAACATATAATGTATAATTTTCTTTATTGTATTTTTCTGTATTATCGTAACCTACACTTTCTACTCCTTCTATTGATTCTAAATAGTTTTTTATATCTAATTTTTCATTATCTACTAAATTTTCAAACATTAAATTTAAAGTACTTGTCTTATTATTTGAAAATTCATCTTCCATAATATTCATACCAATTCTTGTTTGGGATGTATCTGGTAAATACTTTGCAATATCATGATTAATTTTTACTTTTGATGATGCAAAAATTGAAAGTATTGTAAAAATTATAAATAAAATTAAGATAAAATACCTTTTATTTATTATAAAATCTGTAATTTTTCTCAAAATAAATCCTTCCTTCCATTTTAGTCTGCGTTATATTATACTATCATTATATTTAGAATAGAAGTATAACTTTTTAAGATGTGTCTAAATTTAAACACATTTTTAAATATTGTCTTTATCTTTTGATACTACTGTGTTATAATAATATATATATCTTTTTTATACAGAAAGGAGTCTAATATGAAAGTACGATGTCTAAATTCTTCTTCTATTAAAACAAGAAATTTAATAAAGAAAACTTTTGCAGAATTGATTAATGAAAAAAAGCAACTAAATAAAATAACTGTTACACAATTGATAAAAAGAGCAAATTTAAATAGAAGTACATTTTACACTCATTATGACAATATATATGAAGTAGCTCACGATTATGAATTACAAACAATAGATCTTTTGTGTAATGGAAATTTAAAACTTCACTCAAAACAAGATATTATGGATTATTTTGATAATATTATACAATGTTTAAAAGAAAATGAAGAAACGTATAAATTATTATTATCTGCTAATGACTCTCTTTTATTTTTAGAAAAATTAAAAAAAATTGCAGGTTATAAAATATATGATGCTCTAAAGGATGATTATAACGATAAATATCTTAAACTTAATATTTCATTTTTTTTAAATGGTGTATTAATGGAAGTGCTAAAATATTTTAGAAATGAAAGTGTATATTCTTTAGATGATTTGCTAATTAATATGAAAAAATGGTTTGAAAAAATATTTAATTAATTTCAAACCATTTTTACGTAGTTATAATTTAGTTTTGAATAAATATTTGTGACCTTATTAAATCATAACTTATTAACTTACTATCTTCTAAATTTTCATTATACATATCATCTTTCATATTTTTCTCATTTCATTTTCGTTTAGCTCTTATTTTTTCTTAAGTTATATATTATTATATCTTTCTTTTAATTTATTGCACATTTTCTTGTTTATAATAATTTCAATTTTTATATAATTAAAGCCATATTATACATTTTTACAAATAAATTCAATAACTTCACTTTCATCTTCATTTAGATCTTGTTTTTCTTCTTCAGTTATATCCACAAAATATTTATTAAGCTTCTTATTTATAGATATTGTATTTAATGGATATCCAGGATTTATTTTGTCAGATGGCTTGTCTACGATATAAAAATCTTCTTTACTCCATGTATATGTTGACTCAACACCATTATTTATAACAGCAATTCCGATAAACCCATCTACAAGTCAATTTTCCATTTTTTCCATACAAATGAGCTAAGTTAGAATAATATTCTATCATTTGCTCATCACTTAATCTTTTACCATTAACTCTTCTTACATACATTCCTGGTTGCTTATCTTCTGGTATATCTTCAATATATAAATTGTCATCCATCGCAAATACAGGAAAATCATAAATATTTGCATATGCTCTTGCTTTAATTAGTGCATTTTCTATAGCATTTTTCCCATTTTCATTAATATCTATATCTTCTTTTATATCATTAATTGTAATTATTTCTATATTATTTTTTAAAAGTCCTTCTTTAAATCTTTTTACTTTACTCTCATTTTTTGTTGCAAATAATATTTTTTTCATATATTCACTTTCCTTTATCTTCAATTAAACTAATTACTTAATTACTATTCGTGTAATTTACTGTTTAAATATCCCTTATCTATTTTTTCATTACAAGTTTCTTCAATTTTTTTAGCTATATCTTCTGCACTCATCTGCCCATATAGCAAATCTTTTATATTTGGATAAAATACTTCTCTTACATCACGCCAATTAGGATTATTACCAGTAAAATTCCAACCATTTTCGCTATTTTGAATATACTTTGTTACACTACTTAACTTATCTTTGTATTTTTCATAAACTTTTTTACTACTAGGAATTTGACCTGCTGATAAATCTAAAAATTCATCAGTTTGATAAATAAATTTAATAAAGTCTTTTGCAACTTTAATTTTATTTTCATCACCATTATCAAAGACTTCAAATCCAGTAATAAATGTTGTATTAAATCCATTTCCAGTTATACTTGGGAAATTAACATTTCCAACTTCTAAACCATCTTCAAGAACACCTGGATTTAAAGCTATATTATTCATAAATATTGCTAACTGTCCATTATGAAATAATTTAGAGCAATCATTTATTTCTAGATTTTCAGAATTAGTTGGAAAATAGCCCTTTTGGTTATAGTCCATCAACCACTTAATCGCATCAATTCCCTCTTTAGTAGTTAATTTAATTCTTCCATTCTCATCAAAAAATGAACTTCCGTGACTACGCAATAAGGTCATAATATGAGTATCTCCCATATAATCTTTAGCATACATCATCATAGGGTAAGTATTCTCAGGCAATCTTTTTTGAAGTGTTGAAAGAATTTCTTCCCATTCATCAAGTGTCCAATTTTGTATAATATCTTCACTTGAAATATATTTATCAAGCCCTGCTTCTTTAAATAATTTCTTGTTGTAGCATAAAGTATTTTGATATCCCAAATATGGAATCATATATGTTTTACCATTTAAAGTACTATTTTCCCAATAATTTGTACTAATATCATTTCGAATATCTTCAGATATAATATCATCTAAAGGTACAACTTTACCAGTATGAATATATTTTGACATATTAAAATATTCTCTGTAAAGAACATCTACTGCATCTGATGTACCAAAACTTTCTGTTATTTCATCATCTATTTTTGTCTGTTCATGCTGTACTACATTTACTGTCACTTCTGCCTCTTTATAACTGCTTGAAAAAGCATTAGCTACTTTTTGCAAAAAGTCAAATGAATTATTAATACTAGAATCAGCTACTGAATTCATAGCAATATTTGGGGTCTTAATATTTAAAGTAACCTTTGGTTTTTCATTTTTTTTAATATAATTAAAACATAGAAAACCTACTATAACCAAGACTAACAAAAAAATTACTACTGATAATATAACCACTATTTTTTTATTTTTCATATTTGCCTCCAATTATTTATTTAATATTTTTTTTAAAATATTTTTAAATTCAACAATATCAATTGGTTTAGCTAAATGTCCATTCATTCCTGCTTCAATTGCTGATCTTTTATCCTCTTCAAATGCATTTGCAGTCATTGCAAGTATTGGTATATTTGCAATATCTTTATTTTCAAATTTTCTTATTATTTTTGTTGCTTCATAGCCATTCATAATTGGCATTTGTATATCCATAAGAACCAAATCGTAATATCCTGGTTTTGAGTTTTGCAAAATATCACAAGCTTCTTTACCGTTTTTTACATTTTCAACTAAAAATCCAAAATCTTGAAGATATTCTGTTGCAATTTCTCTATTCATAGCATTATCTTCAACAAGTAATATTCTTTTACCTACAAATTTATCCTCAATTTTATCATTTATATTTTCAAGATTATTAATAGTATTTTCTTCTTTATGTATTTCTTGTAATTTAAATTTTAAATTTACTATAAACTCCGTACCTTGATTTACTTTACTTTTTACAGATATATTACCACCCATCATATCAACAAGATTTTTTGTAATTGACATGCCAAGACCTGTTCCCTGTATTCCACTTACAGTAGAGTTACGTTCTCTTGTAAAAGGTTCAAATAACTCTTTTAAATAATCGGAACTCATACCAATACCTGTATCTTTTATTCTAAATTCATAAAGTCCATATCCATTTTTAGATACTGATTTTTCTACAATTTTAAATAAAATCTTACCTTTATTAGGAGTAAATTTTATTGAATTAGATAAAAGATTTAACAAAATTTGATTAATACGTAATTTATCGCAATAAATATTCTCATGAGGTATATTTGTACTATCAACCTCAAGTTCTAATTGCTTTGCATCAATATCTGCTTGAACTATATTTTCTATTTGTTTTATTATATCTTTTATATTATTTTCTTTTTCATCGATATTCATTTTTCCAGATTCAATTCTACTCATATCAAGTACATCATTAATTAAAGAAAGAAGATGATTTGAAGATTGCATTGTTTTTTCTAAATAATCTTTTACTTTTTCTTTGTCATCTATATGTTTTGAGGCAAGAGTAGTAAATCCAATAATTGCATTCATTGGCGTACGAATATCATGTGACATATTATTTAAAAAATTAGTTTTAGAGTTATTTGCTTGCTTTGCTAAATCAAGAGCTCCTTGCAATTGATCACGATGCATTATATCTATTTCCATTAATTTTTTTTGCGAACGATTTCTAAATAACAAGTATATAACAAGTACAGTTACAATTAGTATAAAAGCAATAAGTATTGTAAATATACGAAGTAAACTACTACTTCTTTGTTCAAATACTACTTTTGGTACATACATAACAAAATACCAGTCAATTTCTTGCATAGGAGTAAGTGTCATAATATATTCTTTGCCATTTAATGAATATTCTATATTAAAGCTTTCTTTACTTGCTATTTTATCTTTTAATTTTTGAATAGTAAATCCGTCTTTTAATTTTGCGTTATTTAACCTATCATAAAAATTATCTCTTTTAAATAAATTATTATTTTTGTTTATATATACAATAAAATTACCATCAGAATCTATTACACTACTATAACCTTGTCCATCAAAACTATCAATTTTTAATTCGTCTTGCAATAAATCTATATCATAATAACTAACAATATATGTAAATTTATTTCCTTCAATAGTAAATGGTTGTAATTTTGAGCCAACAAGTAATAACTCTTTTCTATAATCTGTTTTGTAATCTGGATTATCCTTTCTTAATACAAATCTATCACCTAAATTACTAATACTTTCTAGTAATTGCTTATCTTCACTAACAGAATAATTGCTATTATATACTTTGCCATCCTCTGTAACTAAAGCTATATCTATACCTTCTAAAGATTGTCCTTTAATATTAAGATTAGTAAGCATTGTTTTTATATCTTTATATTTTGATTGCCTAATTTCAGTTCCTATTGACTCGCCTGCCATCCATCTATACTCTAAGCTTGCATATATTGACTTTTTGTCATGTTCAGATATTTCTTCCATATTGTGTATTGAAGAATATATTACTCTATCTGTAAAATACGAATAAAATAGCCAAAACGCGATACCTGCTATAATTAATAAAATAATTATTAAGAAAACTAGTAATATGTTTCTAATTATTTGTAACCTTTTTTGTTGTGCCTTTGTTTTATATATTTTTCTATCTTTTTTCTTTTTTACAGTATTATTTGGCATTTTTTCACCTCTTTTGTTTTTTCAAATATGCATTAGTTGCAAAGATCAATTCATCTTTTGCATGATCAAAGCATTCTAATATAGTTGGTGAGAATATTCCACATTTTCCTTCATGTATCATATTTATTGCTTCATCAATAGGAAAAGCATCTTTATATACTCTTTTATTAACTAGTGCATCATATACATCAACAATTGATACAACTTGTGCCCAAATAGGTATTTGATCACCTTTTAGCTTATCAGGATATCCTCTACCATCATATCTTTCATGATGATAACGACATATATCATAACAATATCTATAAAATTCATTTTCTTCTTGCTTAAATTTTTCTAACATTTGGCATCCATAAATTGTATGTTTTTTCATTTCTTCATACTCTTCATCAGTAAGTTTGCCAGGTTTTGCAAGTATACTATCTGGAATAGCAATTTTACCGATATCATGAAGTGCAGACGCGTTTACTATAAGTTCAATTCTTTCATCTGTTAAGTCATATTTAGTATACAATGTTTTTAAGTGTTTTAATAATATTCTAGTAAATTCTTTTACTCTTTGTATATGCTCACCTGATTCTAAACTTCTAAATTCAACTACTGAACTTAAAGCATTTATTAAAAACTCATTACTTTGTTCTATTTTCTTCTTACTTTCATATAACTCTTTTGTTCTTATTTCTAATTCTTTTTCAATATATATTCTATGTTTGTATAATTCAATTATATTTTTTGCTCTACGTCTTACAACAGCAGGTTCAAATGGTTTATATATAATATCTGCAGCACCATATTCATATGCTTTAACATCCGTTTCTACTGTAGCTTCGCCTGTTATCATTATAACTGGAATTTTATCTATCATTTTATTTAATGTCATAAATTTCATTACATCTAAACCATCTTTTTTTGGCATAACCAAATCTAAAAATACTAAATCAATTTTTTCTTTATGCTCTGAAAGTAAATTAATTGTTTCTTCTCCATCACATGCCTCAAGTATTTCATATCTATCTTCAAATATATCTTTAAGTAGCTCCCTATTAATTAAAACATCATCAGCAATAAGTAAAGTGCTTTTTTTCATATATTCCCTCCTATATAATCTTTTTTATCTGATCTATTACTAAGTTATATTTTTTCGTAACTTCTGGAAAAATTTCTAAAGCTTTTTCATAATTATCTTCTCTAAGATATTCTGTAATTTCTTGAGCAACACTACTAAGAGATGTAAAAGCCATATTTTTACATACTCCTTTTAATGTATGTGCAGCTATAAATGCATTTTTTGTATCATTACAATTCATAGCATTTTTTAATTCTTCATATGATGTATCTTCTATAAAAAATTTTAAATATTTTATTATTCTTTCATCATTTTGCATTCTACTTAAAGCTTCATTATAGTTTCCATCTATATTTTTATATAATTGTTCAACCATATATAACAATCCTCCTAATATAAATTTTATAATATTTTTTATATAAAAGCAACTTATTTATATTTATTTATATTTATTTATTTACTATTTTTAAATTCTCTATTGTAATTAAATATAATTTATGTTAGTATATATTTATAAATAATAATTGAAAGGATGATAGTTTGAAAGAAATAATAAAAAAATAAAACCAAAATAAGAAAAAAGGGCATAGTTCCCCCTTACCCCCAAAAATTAATTATATAATGGGAGTAG
>CANRGL010000037.1 GCA_947630145.1 uncultured Clostridia bacterium
TACTTTCTTCTACAGGTGAAAAATTATTAATTGGAGCTGGTACTATAAGTCATGATAAAGCAATAGAAAAAGCAAAGTCAGAATATAGAAAATATCAAGTTAAGACTATTAGCCCTGTAGAAAAAGAATATTTAAAGACTTTAAAGGAAATAAGTAGTAAATTTGAAAAAAGGAAGGAAAGTAATAAGTAACATTATTGTATGTTTAAAAAATAAATATGTTGGTGATTAATGGAATTTGATGATATAGATTTTTATAAAGCTAAATCTGTAGGAATATCAGATACGCAACTTTATAAACAAGCAGAAAATGGCATCGTTGTAAATGTTTTAGAGGCGATATTTAAAAAATTATTTTTATATTTATGACTAAAAAAATGTCAAGATACATTTTTTTAGTCATAAATCTATTGAATTTTTATTTCAATTATAATATAATAGCTATATGGATAAAATTGTGTAAGGAGGCAAAACAAATGGAAATAAAAAGAGATTATTACTTAAATAAAATTATAGATGCAGAGCATAATGGCTTAATTAAAATAATTACTGGTATTCGTAGATGTGGCAAATCTTATTTATTAAATCATTTATTTTATAATTATCTTATAAATAAAGGAACACCAGAAGATCATATTATAAAAGTTGCATTTGATTCTATAGAAAATAAGTATTTAAGAGAGCCTTTGAAACTATATGAATATATAAAAGAAAAATTAAAAGATAAAAAAGATTATTATATAATATTAGATGAAATTCAATTAGTTACAGATTTTGTAGAGGTACTAAATAGTTTATTAAGAATAGAAAATGTTGATGTTTATGTAACAGGTAGTAATTCAAAATTCTTATCAACTGACATTGTAACAGAATTTAGAGGTCGTGGATATGAAATAAGGATGTATCCATTAAGTTTTGCTGAATTTATGACAATGTATAAAGGAACTATAGCAAACGGATGGAAAGAATATTATACTTATGGAGGGCTACCACTTGTTACACAAATAGATGGAATAGAAGGCAAAACAAATTATTTAGCAGAACAAAAAGAAAATGTATATATAAATGATGTACTTGAAAGAAATAATATAAAAAATGATGAAGAATTAAGAATATTAGTTGAAATTATTTCTTCAAGTGTAGGATCTTTATCTAATCCAACGAAATTAGCAGATACATTTGAAAGTACAAGAAATATAAAAATTGGAAATAAAACTGTAAATACTTATTTAACATATTTAGAGGAGGCTTTTATAATAGAAAAAGCTAAAAAATATGATATAAAAGGAAAAAAATATATAGACACTCCATCAAAATACTATTTTACAGATACAGGACTTCGTAATGCTTTTGTTAATTATAGGCAACAAGATGAAGGGCATATAATGGAAAATATAATATATATTGAATTAAGAAAAAGAGGATATAATGTAGATATTGGTATGATAGAAACAAGAGCAAATAATGAATATAAACAATTAGAAGTAGATTTTGTTGCAAATAAAGGAGATAATAAATACTATATACAATCAACTCTAAATATGAATGATGAAAAAGTAGCAGAAAGAGAACAAAAGCCACTTTTAAAAATAAATGATTCATTTAAAAAATTTATTATAGTAAAAGATGATATAATGCGTAACAGAAATGAAGATGGAATTATAACAATGGGAATATTTGATTTCTTAACAGATCCAAATAGTCTTGAATACTAGAGTAATGGCAAAAGTTGTAATGGCTATAGTAATAATTAAAATGAAATAAAAGAATATTAGAGAAATATTTTAAATGCTTAAAAAGAAAGTTTAACAGGTATAATATGTTAAACTTTCTTTATAATTATCCATTTTCTATTTTTTATTTTCCTTTATAGCTGATGTTTCATATGTTTCAGTAATTGCTCCACCATCTTTTGAAGCATCTTCAAGAGTTGGTTCTAGATCTTCAAACATAATATCAAAATTATCTAAATTATCTAATTCAACAGCTTTCTTTTCTTCAGTATCAAGTTGATCTTGGTACTCTTTATTTGCGTTATAATCATTAGAAGCAGTAACCGGCTCATTAGCTTTTTTCTCTAATTGTTCTTTTAATTTTGTAGAAGTATTAACACCAAATAATGTATCATCATTTGCTGAACTATCACTATCATTTATAGTTATAGTTGGTGTATCAGGTTTAGTCATCATATACTTTTCAAAATTAAACATTAAAGTATGAGCTTTCTCTTTATATTTACTATTTAAAAAGTCTGTTTTACCTTTACCATATACAGTCTTGCCTTTAGCATCTTTAGTTTTAAAAAATACAGCTTTAAAACCTAAATCTTGTATTTTGTATGCCTCGGCACGTGTTTTCTTTTTAACTTCTATCGTTTCAGTTTTTTGAAGTTCGCCATTAACAACTTTATATGCACTATTAGCATCTGGAATTTTGTTTATACCAAAAGCCTTTTCCCAGTATGCACTATCTTCTGGTACTGTATCACCAAATACTATTTGAGTTTTAGTATTTGCAAGTACAGTTTGTCTGTAATAACCAGCACCTTTTTTTTCACCTTTGGATAATTGTGATAAGTTTTGTAAAGCTATTGTAACACCACATCTATATTTTCTAAATAATGTAAACATTACTTCCATATCTTTATTAATATATTCTGGGAACTCATCGATATACAAGAAATGAGGAGTTCTAGAATCTTCTGTACCTTTTCTTCTTAAAACGGCATCTTGAAATTGTAATATGAAAAACATACCAAAAGCTTTTGCTTGTAAAACACCAAGATCACCTTTTCTTGAGCAAGCAGTAATTACTTTACCATCTTCTAAAGCTTTATCAAAATTAATCATATTTGTTTTACCACAAAGAGCTCTTTTAAGACCTGGATTTCTAATTAAATTGTTAAGTTGAGTTATAGCACCATATAAAAATTTCTCTGTATCTTTTCTTCCACTACCACGTGTTCCTGGAATTTCATATCCATTAATATTTAACGAAGGTTTATAGAAATTCTTTTCAAAGTAAGCAATAAGTAATTTGTATTTTGCTTCAAGTTCAGGTATTTTTTTCATTTCTTCTGTCATTTCTTCAACTTTATCGAAATTATATAACAATTCTAGCATATCTTCAAGTGATGCAACTTCACCATCGTTCATTCTAGGATACATTTCTTTTAAAAGAATTGATAAATTTTGAAAAGCATCAATTGTAACTTGTGTGAAGAATGGATCTCCAGCACCACCGCCACCTTGAGATTCATACATTGAATTTAGAACATCAGCTACAATTGAAGCAACTTTTGCAGGATCTTCTATGGCAAATGGATTAATACTTAATGTATCAGGATTTACTGGATCAATTGATAGCACGTCTATATCAAAGTTCTTAGCAACACCAATAAAATCAGAAATAAATTTACCATCATTTTCTACGATTGTTATTCCTAAATCTTTATATGTAATTTTACCTGTAGCATTATCCATATATTGAACTACTGGTTTTACTTCGCTCATAAATTGTTCTTCCATACCACGTTTTGGCCTTAAATATGAAAGTGAAAAATTTCTATTTATATATTCATTATTAAAAGGTCCATTCATATATGCAATTCCTTTTTTTAACATCGCATATCCAATCTTCTTTGAAAATTCTCTAAAGAAATATTTTCTTTCTAAATCTAAAGCACTCATTGGTAAAAGTACTGTTGCAGTTTTACCAGTACCAGTAGCACCTTGAACTAAAGTTCCTTCATAACGTTTTTTCTCAGGAACTATTACTGGGATTGAAGACTCTTTTTCATTACAAATAATTGTTTCGCAAGTAAACATACCTTTTTCTTTGTTGCCACCAGTTAAAGAAAGTCCTACGAATCCTGCAATAGATTTAGGTAAATCTTCATCTCTAAGTATAAGTAAGAAATAATCTATAATATTAAAAATTGCTACAAATGGTACAGCAAAACATGCTGTTTTAATAGCAGGAGCGAAAAGTTCTGGAAAGTACATCTTTACAGTTTCGTAATTAGGTATTTTTTGTAATAACCACCAAACTCCTTCATTTATCCATGTACATGACATACCTCCAAGTATAATTCCCATAAGAATACAAGTAATAATATAAAACTGAATTTTATGTTTGTCACTTTTAGGAATACCTGAATTTACAAAAAATGAAAAAGCAAGAGGAGGTATAATAAGAAATATTGCATATAAATAAGGTGAAATGTTATTATCAATTCTAGCATCGCCCACTAAAAAACTTAACATCCTTGTAGCAGATAAGAAAACTAATACTAATGTTATAGCATATAAAAGAATTGTTACTATTTTATTTGGGTTTGTTTTTATATGTAATTTTTTAAATAGATTTTCTACCAATATATATCACCACTTTCATAAAGTTAAAACTTATTTGACTTATATTATTAATTCATATATAATATACTATAAATACATAAAAAATTCAAGCTTTTTGTGTTTTTTTGTATTTAATTTATTTATTATGAAAGGATAATTTATGAAAGTAATAGTAGGACTTGGGAATCCAGGTAAAGAATATGAAAATACAAAACATAATTTTGGATTTATGTTTTTGGATTATATATCCACAAAATTGAATTTAGGAAGTTTTAAAAAGTTTAAAAATGCTAAAATTTTAGAAACAAAAATAAATGAAGAAAAAGTAGTTTTAGTTAAACCTCAAACATATATGAATTTAAGCGGTGATTGTGTAATAGAGATTAAAAATTGGTATAAAATTCAAAATAAAGATTTATTAATTATATATGATGATTTTGATATACCATTTGGTAGTATAAGGTATAAAGAAAAGGGTAGTGGCGGTACTCATAATGGAATGAAGGATATCATAAATAAAATATCCACTATGGATATACCTAGATTAAGACTTGGTACAGGTGGACTAAAAAATGAAAATGAAGAAATTATATCTTTTGTACTTTCAAAGTTTTCAAAATCACAAATGGATAATATACAAAATATTTTTGATGAAGCATATTTAAAATTAAGAGAATTTCTTGACAAATAAATAAAAAAATGTTAAAATAGATAAGTATTCCGCACAGAACAGGTTATAAAAAGCATAAAAGCTACCTTAATTGGCGAGAACAAGCAAGATAGAAGGAGGAAGTTAAATGTACGCAATAGTTGAAATTAGAGGAAAACAATACAAAGTACAAGAAGGTGACATTGTTTTTGTAGACAGAATGGATGAAATTGAAGAAGGAAAAGAAGTTACTTTTGATAAAGTATTGTTTTTATCTGATGGTAAAAAAGTTACTATCGGAGAAGATACTATAAAAGGAGCAAATGTAAAAGCCACTGTAATAGGTCATGGCAAAGCTAAAAAAGTTTTAGTGTTTAAATACAAAGCTAAGAAAAATGAAAGAAAAATGAGAGGTCATAGACAACCATATACAAAAATTCAAATTGAAAAAATAATGACATCAGCAAGTAAACCTAAAACTGAAGAAACAGCTACAAAAAAAGAAGAAAAGAAAGTAGAAGAAACAACAACTAAAAAAGCTACTACAACTAAAAAAACTACTACAACAAAAAAAGCTGACACAGCTAAGAAAACAACAACTAAAAAAGAAGAAACAAAATAATAACAAAGTATAGAAATGAAGCGTAAAGGAGTGATTTTAAATGGCACATAAAAAAGGCGCAAGCTCTACAAAAAATGGTAGAGACAGTGAGTCAAAAAGACTTGGTGCTAAAAGAGCAGATGGACAATTTGTTTTAGCAGGTAATATATTGTATAGACAAAGAGGAACAAAAGTACATCCAGGTACTAATGTAGGTATTGGTAAAGACGATACTTTATATTCAAAAGTAGATGGAGTATTAAAATTTGAAAGAAAAGGAAAAACAAAAACAAAAGCTAGCGTTTATCCTGTTGAAAAAAATTAAGTAATAAAAAAAGCGACCACAGTTATGTGGTCACTTTTTTACTATTAGAAATAATTAAATCTGGGTATTCTGCTTCTTCTTAGTCTGTTATTTTTAAATCTAGGCTTTGATCTTTTCACTTTTAATCGTCTATCTCTTAATTGATTCTTAGTATATTTTTTTAGTTCTTGAATAGAAGAATATTTGGAGTTTGCTACTTTTAAAATTTCGTAGTCTGATAGTGAATAAAAAATACTTCTATCTAGAATATCAATAAAAGACATATCGATTTTATCTGAAATTTCTTGAGCATATAATTCTTTAGTTTTTAAATTCCCGTGATTTATAAATACACCTACAATATTTGGAAATAATTTTAGAAAATCAATCAACTTATCAGATTTGGCATGTGCAGAAAATTCATTACAAGAACAAATTTCACAATTTATTTTTGTTTTTATCTTTTCGCCAAATATATTAAATGTATATTCACTTCCTCTTTTTATATTTTTCAAAGTATATCCAAGTGTATTAGAAGGTACGTAGCAAGTAAACAATACTGTTACATCATCTCTATTTGCAAGCTTTGATAAATAATATGGCGCTTTTCCTTTATCAGCCATACCAGATGTTGTAAGAATAATTTTAGTTTCCTTTTTTGCAAGTATTTCATCTGGTATTTCATCAATAAAATTAATATTTTTGTTTTCTAGAATTTGAGAATTAATATTAATTTTTTTTGATGTAACAAGAGTTAAATTTTCTGGGATAAAGTCAATTATAGATTTTGAACAGTAAATCTTAAAATATTCGCAAGCAAGAGTACCAGAAAGATATATTGGTATTTTTTTGCTAATTAAATTGTTATCTTGCAATCTTTTTATTTTAAGTAAAACTTGCTCTGCACGTTCACATGCAATAACAGGTGAAAGAATAACTTTGTTATCCTCAATGAGATTTAAAAGGATATCATCAAAATCATACCGTATATCTTTTGTAGTAGAATCACCATAGGTTGCTTCTTGAATAACGATAAGTTTTAAATTTTTTACCCATTTAGGAATACCAGGTACTTCTTGAAACAAATTATCAACATTGTAGTCACCAGTAAATAACAAATTTATAGTTTCACAAAATGGATATTTTACTTGAACTAATACCATAGCAGCTCCCATTAGATGTCCATTGCCAAGAAAAGTTACACTTAAGTTATCATCAAGATCATAAACTTCGTTATAACTCATAGCTCTAACTTTGTTTAAAGTCTTTTTAATGTCATCTACATCATATAGTGGCTCAATTATTGTTCTTCTTTTTTTCGAAATATTTTTTGCTTCACTCTCTAAGATTTTAGCACAGTCAAAAAGAGCAGGCTTTAATAAATCTTTAGCTTGATTTGTACAGTAAATGTAATTGTAATAGCCTTGTTTTACTAGTAAGGGTAATCTTCCACAATGATCAATGTGAGTGTGAGTTAAAAAAACATAATCAAAGTTCTCAGGACAAAATTGAGAAGGAAAACTATAATTATACTCTTCATAATCATATTCTTGGAAAATTCCACAGTCTATTAATATTCTCTTGCTACTTTTATCTGGGAAATGAAAAGTTACTGCAATTGATGAGCCTGTAACCTCTTGATGAAGACAAGAAATTTCATAATTAATAGCTTCTAGTTTTGGTTTCATAAAAGAATTCCTCCATTGAAATAAAAATTTTAAGAAAAAACTTAAAGTAGAATAAAATATAATTATATATTTATATATAAATCTACCTAAAAGTATTATATAATGCAAGATGTGTTTAAGTCAAGATAAATATCAAAAAAAGTCGAAAAATCTTGTATTATTTATCAATATGAATAAAAAATATGCCATTATACTAGCTTTTTAAATATATTTATTGTATAATATTATGTATATAAATATAATAAATTAGGTGATAATAATGAATGAAAGAAAAATAATATTAACAGGAGATAGACCAACAGGAAAATTACATATAGGGCATTATTTTGGTTCTTTGCAAAATAGAGTTAAATTGCAAGATGAATATAACCAATATATATTAATTGCTGATGTGCAAGCTTTAACAGATAATTTTAATAATCCACAAAAAGTTAGAAATAATATTAAAGAGCTTGCAATAGATTATTTAGCTTGTGGTATAGATCCAAATAAAAGTACAATATATTTACAGTCTATGATACCAGAAGTAGCAGAACTTACTATGTTTTTTTCAAACTTAGTAACTGTTGCAAGGCTTCAAAGAAATCCTACTGTAAAAACAGAGATCGCACAAAAAAAAGATTTATTTGGAAATAATGGAGAAAGTATAACATATGGCTTTTTAGGTTATCCTGTAAGTCAAGCAGCAGATATTGCTATTTTTAATGCAGATATTGTACCAGTTGGTGATGATCAATTACCTATGATTGAACAAACAAGAGAAATAGTAAGGAAATTTAATTCAATTTATGGAAAAGTATTTACTGAGCCTGAGGCAGTTGTTGGTAAATTTCCAAGAGTTAAAGGACTTGATGGTAATGCTAAAATGGGGAAAAGTTTAGGTAATGCTATATATTTAAGTGATAGTGAAGAAGAAATACAAAGAAAGGTTATGGGTGCTTTAACTGATACAACAAAAATAAAAAAAGATGATAAAGCAAATCCAGAAGTTTGTATGGTAGGATATTATCATAAATTATTTAGCAGTAAAGAAAAAGAGGAAGTATTTAATGAATGTAAAGCTGGCAGTAGAGGATGTGTTGCATGCAAAAAACAACTTGCTAAAAATATTATAGAATATCTTGCGCCTTTAAGAGAGAAAAGAAGATATTATGAACAACATCTAAATTTAGTGGATGAAATATTAATTGAGGGAACAAAAAAGGCAAGAAAAAGAGCAATGGAGGTTATGAAGCAAGTTAAATCTGCTATGAAAATAGACTATTTTAAATAAATTTTAATTAACAAGGAGAAAAATATGGTAATAGATTACGTTAAAATAAAAGTAAAATCAGGCAATGGTGGAAATGGTGCTAATAGTTTTAGAAGAGAAAAATATATAGCTGCAGGTGGCCCTGATGGTGGCGACGGTGGCAATGGTGGGAATGTATATTTAAAAGTCGATTCTAATACATCAACTTTGCTTGACTTTAAATATAAAAAGGAATTTAAGGCAGAAGATGGAAAAAATGGTGATAAATCTAGAAAGACAGGAAAATCAGGAGAAGACCTATACATTTCTGTTCCAATTGGAACTATTGTAAAAGATATAGATAAAGATATTGTTATTGCAGATATGTCAAAAAAAGATGATGTGTTTTTAGTAGCAAAAGGTGGTAAAGGTGGAAAAGGAAACATGAATTTTGCAACACCTACAAGACAAGTCCCAAATTTTGCTGAAGCTGGGCATAAAGGTATTGAAAGACATTTAGAACTTGAATTAAAAATGCTTGCAGATGTGGGACTTATTGGTTTTCCAAATGTTGGTAAATCAACAATAATATCTACAATATCATCTGCAAAGCCTAAAATTGCAAATTATCATTTTACAACTTTAGAACCAACTTTAGGGGTAGTAAAAACTAAAAATAAAGATACTTTTGTAATGGCTGACATTCCAGGAATTATAGAAGATGCAAGTGAAGGTGTAGGACTTGGTTTTAAGTTTTTAAAACATATAGAAAGAACAAGATTATTATTACACGTAATAGATATAACTGGTAGTGAAGGAAGAATACCAGTAGAAGATTTTAAACTTATAAATCAAGAATTAAAAAAATATAGTAGTAAACTTGCTTCAAAAAAACAGATAGTTGTGGCAAACAAAATGGATAGTTTAAGCGATGAAAGATATGTAAAGGATTTAGAAAGAGTATGTAAAGAAAAAGGACTAAAACTATTTAAGATATCTGCTGCTACAAGGATTGGACTTGATGAACTTATTGACTATGTAGCTAAAGAATTAGCTAAAATTCCTAAAGAAGAAATTGTAGAAGTAATAGCAGATTATGAAGATGAGTTTGTAGATCAAGAGTGGTTTATTAATAAAAAAGGTGATACATATTATATAACTGGTGCACCTATTGAAAGGCTAATGAGTAAAGTTAATATATTTGATGTTGAATCACGACAATACATGCAAAGAGTATTAACAAAAATGGGAGTTATGGATAAAGCCAAAGAGCTAGGTTTAAAAAATGGAGAGTATCTTGATGTTATAGGCTATCAATTAGAATATAATGAGTAAGAATACACCTAGAGATGATAATTTTTCATTTCTAGGTGTATTTTAAGTAGATTTTAAAATAACTCAAATATAAAGGATATAACATACTTTTTTTCTGAGTTTAAAAGATCAACATTTACATCAGTTTTGCTTTTAAGTATTTTATGAGATATAAGCAAATTAGATATGTTTTTTTCTAAAAGAGAAATAAGGGATGAGTCTTTATTTTTTTCCAATATGATTGAATTAATAAAATCAGCGTCATACTTTTTTCTAAAAATAAATTCAAAAACGGGCATGTCAGCAGTAAAATTATTAATATCTCTATTAGAAATATATGTATCTAATATTCCATTCCATATTTTAGATTGCATTTTTACTATGAAATCATAAGAAATAGGATCACAATATGAATACGTATTCTGACTATTATCCGTTTTAGAAAAATCAAATATAACAGGCCTAAATGTTTCTTTTTCTATTATTGGACAAATATAAGTAGGAATTTTAAATGAAGAGTCATTATCTCCATTTTTTTTGTGTTCAAAAACTTTTTTAAGTTCTTCATCTACATTTTCACCTTTTACATTAATAAGTAAGAACATGTTTCTTGCAAAATCATATTCACTTAAATAAATGTATTTGTTTAAAGTTTCAATATCTCTATAAGCATCAACTAACCGATCGATATCAAAATCAAATTTTTGTCTTGGCTTAAGTAAATATATACACTTGTGGAGTATTTCCAGAATATCGTACAATCTTAAGCAATTCCTATTAACCAACATTTTTAAGTTTTCATCTGCAAAGTTCATAAAAAATTCCATTCCTTTCTCGCTTCGCTCAAAGGCACACATAGGTATGAAAGCCTTGAAACTGAAGCATTT
>CANRGL010000038.1 GCA_947630145.1 uncultured Clostridia bacterium
TTCTTTTGATATGATTATTTTCAATAATTTTGTTAAAACGCATAAAAAAACTCCTTTCATTTTGCCAAACAAAACAAAGAAATTTTCCATAAACACTTTAAATTAAACCAAAAATATGTTATTAAATTAATAGAGCATATAGATTGTTAAATTGTTTGTTTTTCTATATTTTAATTAAAAATAATAAAAATAATGTTAAAAGGTTACATAACGCTTGATTTTTCGTAAGAAATTTGGTATAATATAATTATGAACTAAGTTGAGCTAGTATGCTAATAATTTAAGCATACGAATCTCTTTCTTACTTCATGACACAATACATTTTTATTTTTACCCCACCTAAATGAAGTGGGAGAAAGAGGGATCTATAATGAAAATCTTCAAAGGTAACTATTTCGACAGTCGAATCGGCACACACTCCTATTCCATGTGGACCACTGGCTACGATGTATGTATCGAAGACGAAGAAAAAAAGTACTTCTATCAGCTTCGAAACTTCGATTGCGATTGTGTAACTACAATCGCACCTGTCGAAATCAAAAATGCGACTGAGGTCGCATGGGATGAGCTTAATGTAAATATAAGAAAGGCTCATTTCCACGCCATAAAGCCCAATGGAACGGAAAGTGAAATGAATCTTTTCATTTACGGAAAGGAAGAAGGTGCAAAAATCAATGCTGAAAACGAGTGGGCTGAAGCTCACATTGTCTACAGCAGAGGGATTACTCTCAGCCTCGTAAGAGAGCTGGGGCACTTCAAGGAAGTAAAATTCCTTCGTTCTATGTCTCGGTGGGTTGGCACGGGATATGTCGATTACATCTACGTAATTGACAACAAATGGCAGGTTACTGTCAGTGCCAACAGCATCTACTACGATGGTAGTTTCCACAACACCTATACGGTGCAAGACTACTCTAAGGTAGTTGCTCAAGAAAAAGCTTTCGGTCGGCGAGTTGCAAGACTCGCTAAGAGAGCTGGGGTACCATGGAATGTCGGCGTATTTGTCGGACACATCGTGGACGACGATGAAGCGATTTCCATCCTCAAACAGATAAAATCTGTAAGAGGAACTGCAGATCTTGATCTGCAGCATGAGTTACTTCGATGCGGCATCGGTCGTCGGACTGCTGCCATTGAGTATCTTCTGGGTGATACTTGGAAGAAACTCAACTGTAAGGGTCAGAACCAGACCACGATTCTCGCCGACTATTTGTCGGGAGAATAAATTCAATAAAAAAAGCCTAGCTTTTCTCCATCGTAAGATGGAGTTTTTTTATTTTGTAGAAAAGTGCATTTTTTAATGCATCTTTCCGTACATCTACCTATATTTGCCCGAGCAGAGCGAGTGGCATTTGAGCCTCGAAATTTTGCAAAAGAAAAATTTCGTTAATGCTCGATTTTCTTATTATTCATAAAAAAAAATCCCTACTTTATCTAAATTGATTTAGTAGGAATTTCCCTTATATTTAATTTAATAATTTTATAGTATCTTTTTTAAGGATTTTTCTTAATTTCTTAATCCACGATAAATTATTATACTCATTTATGCAATTAGCATAGTTAATAATTGTATTTTGTTTAATATCATTTTCTTTTTGTAATATATAGTTTTCTTTTTCTAACTTTCTAATACTAGAATCTTTCTTTTCTATTAATCTATTATATTTATCTAACAATTCTTTAAAAAAGCTTTTATGTTCAATTACTATTGTTTCGTTCTTTTTTTCAAGTATTCTGTTATCACTACATTTTTGTAATTTGCTTTCTAGAGTTAATAGGTATTTAATCTTGTATACATCCGTCAAAATTTTGTCATTATATTTATTTATTATCTCTTTTATTGGATATGTTGAAATAATACCTATAGTTTTATTATACAAATACATATCTTTCTTAGATAAACTTCCATTATCTATAAAATCCTGTTTAATTTTATTTTGAAGTAATGAACTGTACTTAACTTTATTAGAAACATATTGTTTTTGTTTTTCATTCTTCCATTTTATTCTTTCTATACTATAATAATTATATATTTCTAGTTCTAATAAATAGTAATAAATAAATTTTAATTTTTCTGTTACATTATCAATTTGTAAATATTCAATCTCTTCCAATACAATTATATTATCTATTACATCATTAAAAACTTTTCTTTTAACTAATTCATAGATCACTTTATCTAAATCTTCGTCATTTAGCTCATTTGTTAAGACACAAGAGTATAGTTTAATGCTTGAATTTAATATATCATAAATCTTTTGTTCTAGATTATTTGTAGCATCATGTTCTATAGCATTAAAATTTGATATTTCTATTTGTCTTAATATTTTATTTATATGCATTTTAATAAAAAATATAAATTGTTCTTTCGTTACATATTTATACTCATTCAAAAAATTCGTATCTAATAAAATTTTTATATAATTATTCATCATTGACTATATCCTTCCTTAACATCTTCTGTAACTCTAGTATCCTCTTCGCGTTCTATAGCATCATCTCTAAATTGTTCCATATCACATGCAATTCTCGAAATATATGCTCTAATAATATTACAATCTTTATTTACAAATAAATCATCTGTATATAAATCAATTAATAGTTCTACTTCTTGTTGAATTCTTCCTTATTTATAGTCACTCTTTCTAAAAAAGGTTCTGGAATATAAGTTGAATTATGTGGGATATTTATAATAATATTACTATTCAATAATTTCTCCCATTTCATTTTGTTGTTTTAAAATTTCCTCTAAATCTAAAGATATTGTTTCTTCTCCAAAATTAATACTAGCAGATTTTTGTCCCAATTCCTTCATTACTTGTTCTATTGTTTTTATAACTGATTGTCTATATAGTTCATTACTTGTTTGTCCATACATTGGGTTTTGTGAAGCACTAAATTGAATTCCACCATTTTCATTCTGTGAAGGTGTCATTATTCCAGAAATCATATAATATTTTTCATCAGCTTTTCCTGTTCCAGTAGATGAAACCATATCCATTGCATCTTGTATAGCACTACCAATTCTAACATATTCTTCGTTTGAATTTGTTCCATTTCCTAAAGAAACAGAGAAATGTTCAATTCCTTCTAAAGGATCATTTTCGTTAGTTTTTTTACCACCTTCAGATATATATGTTGTTCCCTTGCTTTTGTCTCCATCAGCCCATTCAATTGTTGTTGTACTTTGACTTAATTTTGACATTGCTACTTTAATAGTTTCTATTACAGATTTTCTATATAATTCCACATCTTGACTTTCTAAAATCGAAGATTCTACCTGTATTCCTACTTCGCCACCAACAGGACAACCAAAGTTTTTAGAATAAACTGCTAGTGCAGGCACAATTTTTCCTCCTACATTGTAAAAGTTGGGACTTTCCGGATTTTCAGGGTTGCTCTGCATATTTAAAACTTCTTCAACTGCTTCTTTCCATGTTTCCATTCCTACTTCATATGCATTACTTGCTGTTAATTCTTTATTTTCATGACCATATCCAGGAATTACTCCCATCATAACCTTAAAATTTAAATTTTCCATAATTACATCTCCTTATAAAAATTTTTTATTAACATATATTTATCATATCAAATTAAACATTTTTTTACAATATATTTTTTTTAATTATCTTGAAAATTTTTCTAAAATCTGCTAATCTATATGTAAATTGATTTATTATTATGTCAATGTTAAATATAGAAAGAGAGTTGCAAATAACTACGATGTCCGCTCCAACGACAAATCTGATCGAACTAATAGAACAGATATATTAAATGCCATTCTGAAAAGATGGTACTTTTTTTAGTTTTATTTTCAGCATGTATTACAGTTTTTAGATTACTTTTATTTTATCATTTTTATTTATGCCAATGGTCAAAACTCATATGGGTTAGAAGTTGTGACAAAGCCAAAGTCCGTAGCTAACTAGGAATTTTAAAGAGATTCTTAATTGAAATCAAAATTAGTATGTTTTTTAATATAGATAATAATAAAAACAAGTTAAAAAATACTAAATAGAATATTATACAGTTTTAGACAATATAAAAAATAACTATTGCAAAAATTTATCAAAAAATATATAATAATGTCATATAGGATTATTCTTTAAAAGGATCGGAGGTAAAAACTAATGGAAGGAAAATTAAATGAAGACTCAAAAAATAAAAAAAGGAATAATATTAAAAAAATTATAATAATAGTTGGAATTATAGTAATATTAATTGTAATTGGAATATTTATTTATGCAAAAGTTACAGACAATTGTACTAATAATATTAATTCAAATTATAATTTTTATTATGATCCACAACATCCTCAACTTGATAAACCAATAATTTATTTGTACCCAACTGTAGAAACTGAAATATCTGTAAAATTAGGGTATCCTGATAAAATAATATGCTCATATCCTCAATATACAACTGGCTGGAATGTACTTGCAAAACAAAATGGAGATTTAATAGATCTAGATAATGGAAGAAATTTGTATTCGCTTTATTATGAAAGTAAAGCAATAACTGAATTTAAAATAGAAAATGATGGATTTGTGGTTAAAGGAACAGATGTGGCTAAATTTTTAGAAGAAAAACTTGCAATACTTGGTTTAACAGAAAGAGAATCAGAAGAATTTATAGTATATTGGCTTCCTAAATTACAAGGAAACAAGTATAATTACATAAGATTTGCAACAATCGATGAAATAAATACTAATATGCCATTAGAACTTTCAGTAACACCAGATACATTAATAAGAGTTCTTATGATATATAAGGGATTGGACAATCCGATAGAAGTTCAAGAACAGCAATTAGAAACGCCAAAAAGGGATGGCTTTGTAGCTGTTGAGTGGGGTGGAACAGAAATTAATTAGTATTTTATGGAAAAGGAACTAATAAAAAAGTAGTTCCTTTTCGCATAATTTAATGTATATTATAAAAATCATTATATACTTTAATAAATTGATTGATATTTGTATTAATTGCCAAGAGAAAAAAGTTGTAGATAATTACGACATCTGCTTCAACTACATATTTATCTTTACTAAAATATTAAATTAATCAATAAATATATTATTTTGTTCTATATAACTAATAGGTTCCGAATCCTTAAGAAAATTTATTTTATTTTTAATGAATGTATTACAATTTATAACTATATTTTCACATCTATTAGAATTTTTATTTATAATTTCATCTTCATTTCCAAAACAAAAAGCTACGTCTTTTGAGTCTTTTATAAGATTACCATTAAATACAACATTTTTAGCACCGTAATCTACATATAATCCTCCAGCATTATTGTATATGCAATTTGCTGAAATTAAAATTGTATCTCCTCCTCTAATACCTATAGCATAGTTTTTAGTATTTCTAATTATATTATTGGTAACTATTTGACCTTTAGGATAGTTTATTTTATTATGAAAAATTCCTTGATCTTCTAAAAATATTCCAAAATGTCCACATGATTCACAGATACAATTTCTAATAATATAATTTTCGTCTTCCAACATACCTGTTCCAATTCCAATTCCAGCTCCTCCATTACCACCATAAGACCAAGATTTACCTCCTTCAAAAACATAAATAGAATCAATAACAACATTATTTAACATATCTATTCCTAATGCTGTTGAAGGAGTTGAAATAAGACGTAAATCCCTAAAAACACAATCCCTAACCCCTGAATAATAGAAAGCTTTTCCTCTATGTGTATATTGTGATAAACTTGCTTCAGACATATCAACTGTGAAATTTTGGGCATTTGCTGAATGTAATATTTCATTTGAAAATTCAATATTATGACAAAATAAAGCAGAGCCTTTTTGAGTTTTTCCAATAACTTTTAGAACAGTATCTGTTATTGATTCACCAACCAATGAAACTTTTGATTTCATCTCTAAAATTGCTGTAACATTTTCATTCATATTCCATGAACTTTTTTCAGAATCAAAAATATAAATTCCAATAGGTATAAATATTATACCGCCTCCATTTTTATATACTAAGTCTATTAATGATTGAAGTGCTTTTGAATTATCTTTACTTTTTGTACTCAATCCATAATCTACTGCATTATAAATTTTTTTATTTTCATTTATAGTATTCATTATGTTTCTCCTTAATATTATTCTTTTTTTATATACAAATTTACTCTTTTAAAAACTTTTCAACATTTTCTTTAATTTTATCCAACTCATATCCAAAAGCATTACAAACATTCCATTTTCTTTTTCTAGCTTCCTCAATATTAACATTGGTATCATCAATAAACAAAATTTTATTTGGATTTATTTTTAATCTTTTTTCAATATATTCATATGCCTTTGGGTTAGGTTTATTATATCCTATTTGATATGACAAAAAAACATAATCAAACATAGATAAATCAACTTGTTCATTAATTCTTTTTCCATCTAATTTTACTAAATTAGAAAATATTCCTATATTACATTTTTCTTTTAAATTGTGTGCATATTCAACAACATTTTTATAATATGGAATTTTTTTACCATATTCATAATAAGCATTTTTATATTCTTCATATGTACAAGTAATTTTCAACTTGTTTTTTACTTCATTAAACCAAGTTACTGTTGTTTCTTCATCATTATTAATAAGTGTAGAATTAAGTTTATTGCCATTTGAACATATTTGGATAATTTCATTATCCGTTAATGCACAATTATAATACTTCATTATATCTATAATAGCCTTGCTAATAGTATACTTATTATTATCATGATTTTCAATTACTCCACCCCAATCAAAAATTACAATTTTATTATCTTTTTTCAAGCTTTAGTCACCTCCATATAATATTTCTCTTATTATAACACAAGATGTTAAAATCTACAATTTTATATAAAGAAAGATTTACCACATCTTCTTATTCCAGATATAACTTTAATCATATTATCTTAATGAAGTACAAGAATTTTATTTAAATAACTTTCTCTCTTATTTGTACATTCATATATAAACAGTGCATGAAAATCAATAAGTTATGGATATATTATTTACAATAGAACTATTAAAGAATATGATGATTTTAATGATAATAAAGACCTCATAAATAAGCTATATTAAATTAAAACAATACTACTATTTTTATAGTAAGACGAGAGTCTAAAAGATTTTGGAAAGTTCAATTCTCCTTTATTTTTATACATTTTTAAGAATATTTTTCTAAAAATTCAATATCATTCATAATCTCAGATTTATTAATTCATTTTAGCATTAACGGATGTTAAGTATTTTACTAGAATCATAATATTATCATTAAAAGCTGGTTTTACTATTGTATTTTTTTATCAATTTTATATTGAATTTTACAAACTCATTCTTTGTGCCAAAAAAGACAATATTAAGTTACAATAACTTAAATTGCCTTTTTTGATATTTATTGTTGACTTTTTTTATTAATATACATTTAAAAAATTAAATAGATAAAGTAGGCAGTTACCACGAACCGCCACCACCTCCTCCAGAGCCTCCTCCAGATGAGCCTCCACCTGATGAGCCACCACTTGAAAAATTACTAGGTGGTGTAGATGACATAACAGTTTGTACTGATGACATAGTTGTATTCATAAATTCTCTAAACATACTCATATTGAAAGTATTTTTACTATTATACCAACTTGGTTCTTGTAGTAATATTGTTTCAAACTTTTTAATCCATGCATTAGATACTCCTAAAGCATAAGTATAAGGTAAAATATTATAGAAATAGGTTGGATTTTCCATAACCATTGCTTCTAATTTATCCTTTTCAGCGGTTTCTAAAAAATTCTTAAATCCTTTTATTTTTCCTAAAATTTCATTACCATACTGAGTCCTTTTTGGTAAATATTTTAAACATATTATCATTCCTAAAGCACAAACTACACATATTATATATTCAATTAAATGTATTGGATCTTGTGATAATGTAGGAAGTATAATGAAAATCAATGGCAATACTCCAACAGAAAATCCAAATACTAATACTAAAATTTTTTTAATTAATAAAGCAGGAGAATAAGTCATATCATTTGAATAAATAATTTGTCTGTTATTAAATGACATATTAAACATCACTGCAAAACCAATTACAGTAGAAATGAAAGCTAAAATCAAATCACGTTCATAATTAAGTGGAATTATAATCAAAGAAAAAGTAGCTATTATCATTAAAATAATAAACTTTGATTTACTTGATGCTAAGCTTTCAAATATTTTATTTTTATTTTTTTTATTATTTATATTGGATAATATTTTTTTCATTGTAACATAGAAGTGGTTATATAAATCTTCTGAAGTAACTTCATTATCATTTTTTTTAAATAAACCTTTTAAGAATGTTTGCTCGTTTATATTATTACCATCATATTCCTTTAATTTAGTTATTTTGAAGCCATTTGATTTTGAATGCGAAGATTTTTCTTCAATTTCTGAAATTTTTATATATCCTTTATTTGCTAAATATATAAGAAGTGATGTAACATCTTGATTATCAGCTTTTCCTTTATATAGAAATCCTACCTCTAAACTATTAAATCCCTCTGGGGGATAAAATTCTACTGTTTCTACAACTTTATTATCTCGACCAAATTTATACCATATTAATATAGAAATTCCTAAAAATATAATAGGAACCAATAAAATTATATAATCAATTATATTATTAGACAGTCCTGCTCCAACAAAATATCCATTATCAAGTTCACATCTTATAGTTAATCCTTCACCAACTTTAAGAATATCATTATAATATCCAGTTATTTCATTTCCACTAACATTATATTTTACTTTACTATTATTAGTTGAACCTTTTTTGCCAGATGAAAAGCCTATTTTGCCAGAATCAAATTCTTTTGGCATTGTAATTGTAAATGTTATATTACCTATAACAGTATCCCACTCATTTCCAATTATATTATAATATAACTCATCATAATTTTTAACAGGATCTTTTCCTAAATTATATGTATATTTAATTACATAGGTTTGTTCACCTGTTAATGTACGATTTGCTGAGCCTATTTGAATTTTATAGTTTCCATTTTCTCTAGATGTAGTGTATTCATTATTAACACTTAAATTTGTTATTTGTGCCCTATTTATTGATGTCGTACCATCCAATCTTTTTACTGTATTTTTTAGAGGAATAGTTCTAAATATTCCATGTTTTGCAACATTAAAATATGCTGTAATTGTTTCAGTTATATCAAGAGTATTATTTTCATTAACAAGAATATTAATATCATATTTATCAATTACATAATCATAAAAATTATATTTATTGTTTTTACTAGGAGTAGTCGATACCGTATTTAATTCAGTAGAAGAATTACTTATATTATTAATTGATAGACTATAATAATATATTTCACTAATATTATGTCCATTTAAAATAGTTAAATCAGACATTTGATTAAAATTACTCTTTCCTGTAACTGCATTTCCTGAATTATATCCTTGTGCAATTAAGCTATAATTAGAATCATAATAATACACAGTTGATGTATAATTAATAGTTTCACTAGAACTATTGTTAACCTCGCCTGTTAATCCAAACTTTTGAACTGAATTAGAAGAATATTCTTTAAATGTAATATTAGAAAAAGATAAATTACCATAAGTTAAAGTTCTAGTATTATCATTGATTTTCACGTAAACTATTTGCTCTGATGAAGCATTTAAATTCGTTGGATATATTAATACAAGAGATAATACAACTACCACTAATAAACAAAACTTATTAATAATTTTTTTCATTGTTTACCTCCGTTAAAATTCAATTTTCACATTTTCCCTTTCTGCTTTGCTTGTCTCAAACATATTTTTTGATTTATATCCAAATATTTTTGCTATTATATTGCTTGGAAACATTTCTATTTTATTGTTATAAATTCTAACAGTACCATTATAATATTTCCTTGCATTAGCAATATCTTCTTCTACTTTTGCTAATTGTTTACTTAAATCCTTAAAGTTTTCACTAGCTTTTAAATCAGGATAAGCTTCTGCTATAGCCATAATTTTACTAATATCACTAGATATTTGTTCATTTGTTTTGATTTTTTCATGATCTGACATTTTATCATAAGAACTGTTCCTTAGTTCTACAATTTCTTTTAATGTATCTTGTTCATGTTTAGCATATCCCTTTACTGTTTCTACAATATTAGGAATTAAATCCCATCTTTTTTTAAGATACACATCCATTGTTGAAAAAGCTTCTTTTACTTTATTATTTAATTTAATAAAACTGTTATATGTAACAAGTAAAGCAATTAAAATAATAACAATTATTGCTATGATTATGTATAACCACATTTATCTCACCTCTCGATTATAATTATACAATATTTAATATTTTAATGATATATTTTTTTCAAAAAAAAATAAAAAATGTAGTAAAAAATGATATCGTTTTTTGAAAATATAAAAGTCAATATAAAATTGATAAAAAAATACAAAGAAAATGTACCATCCTTAGTGGATGATACATTCTTCCAGTTTGTTGGCTAACTTTTTCATGGAAGCCGTTTTTTCAAAATATTTTTTTCTCGTGCTTTTTTGTCTTTGTCACATATTGTAAAAAATCGTGAGCCTTCGTAAGATTCAATTATTTGTCTTTGAGGCATGTACCTTACACAGCAATTCTTGTTTTTACAAAAAGCACATTTTAAATTACTTTTCAGTACAGAAAAAAATGTAAGTTTTTCCATCTTACTTTCCACCTTCAATAATTATTATGTTGCAAATGAATCTTTATGTTTAACTCTCAAAAGAGATTATAAAAAATAATTGGTTTATTAACTAAATTATCATAATTATACCATAGGAACTTCTATTTATCAATAGTTAAGCATTTTAAGTTTCGAGATTTTTTAAAAAAGTTATCCACAAAAATATTACAATTGTGTTAAATTGAATAAAAATATGGAA
>CANRGL010000039.1 GCA_947630145.1 uncultured Clostridia bacterium
AGTGCAAATGCTATCTAATTGTTGTAGTTTTTAATTTGACATTTATTGTAGCTTTTAATTCGCTAATCTACAGATAATCGTTATAATAATCTTAGCTGCAGTAGTAATACTAACATTAAGTAAAAATAATCCAGTAGAAAGTGCAAGAAAGGCAAGATTTATGGAAGATGTAAGAAGTTTCCAAGATGAATTAACACTAAGTGTATCAAAGGATTATGTAACAGAAATGATGAATAGAAATAATAAATTTAATGCAACAGAGTTTGATGATATAAAAAAATATATACCAAGTTTTACAAAAGATTATGAAGGAAAATTAAAAATAGAAAATGATGAATTAGTATATGTAAATGAAAAAATAACAGAAAATGAAAAAGTATGGTTAAAAGAATTAGGAATTAAAACGGAGAATTTTGCAAAAATTGTAGAGGAAAATCCAACTAAATATTATGGGGAGTACATAACAAATTACAAGACAGGTAATGATAACATAGATAATGAAGGACAAAAGTGGCAAATATTTCATTCAGATGGAGAAAATATATACTTAATATCAGATGATTATATAAAATATGATTATACGCCAAATGGAAAAGGTAATAATGGTCATAGCATAACACATGGTAATACCGATTATAAATTATCATTTGATGATGTAATACAAGATTATGAAGGTTCAAAAGATATAATAAATGATTCAAAAGCAAGAAAATGGATAAGTTGGGTAAGTAAGTATCCTAATAGTACAAATAATAATATAAAAGCAGTGGCATATATGCTAGATACTAATGCATGGAAAAATTTTGCAGGAGATAAAGCAGAATATGCAATTGGTGGTCCAACGTTAGAGATGTTTGTGGCGTCATATAACAAGACACATACTGGTGAGGTAGAGCAACTTGAATGTAAAGAAATGATAAATGTTGGCTACAAAATAAAAAAAGGAAATGGAGTTTATACTCATTATTGTAATGATTTACCTACAAATAATGAATTTAATAGTTTATATGTAATAACAGATAAAACTAAAACTCCTGCAATGTGGTTAGCATCACCTTGTAGTATTAGTGTTGGAAATTTGTATTTCGTATATGATGATGGTAAATTAACTAGCATAGAATATAATCACAATGAAGGTAATCCTGGTTTTCGTCCAGTAGTTTGCTTAAAATCTGATATCTCATTAAAAAAAGTTTCAGATGGATTTGAGATAGAATAAAATAATAGTTATAAAAAGTAGTTGCTTGACATAATATAAAATACATGTTATACTATATTTATAGATGTTTTGAAAAATTAGTAATTATGAAATTTGAAGAAGTTAAAATATATAGCACAAAAAATATTTGTAAAGGTGGTAATATTTTGACTAATGACCAGATTTTTATGTTAGTATCAAGGATTAAAGAATTGTCATCGGAAATTAAACTTTTAAGGAAAGTATTTGAAAAACAAAATGAATTTATAGAAAAAAATTTAAAAATTGAGGAAGAAATATTAAAAAAGTTAAATAAATAGTTATATAAAAATAGTAGAGAAAAATTCTCTACTATTTTTGTAATTTATATAGAAAAATAGAGTAATGTATGATAATATATATATATATATTTAATATGGAGGAAAAATTTGAAAAATATAGAATATATAAATATAATTGGAGCAGGACTTGCAGGTTGTGAATGTGCATGGATATTAGCTCAAAACGGAATAAAAGTAAAGTTATATGAAATGAAACCATTAAAAAAATCTGAGGCACATGTAAGTGATAATTTTGCTGAGCTTGTTTGTAGTAATTCCTTAAAATCTGAATCAATTACTAATGCATGTGGTCTTTTAAAAAAAGAAATGCAGATATTAGATAGTCTTTTTGTAGAAGCTGCATTAAATACAAGAGTACAGGCAGGTCAGGCTTTAGCAGTTGATAGAGATAAATTTTCTGAATATATAACTAATAAGATAAAACAAAATAAAAATATTGATGTAATATATCAAGAAGTGGAAAATGTGGAAAACTTAGAAGGAATTACTGTAATTGCCACAGGTCCTCTTACAAGTAAACCATTACTTGAAAATATTTCTAAAATTATAGGAGAAAATAAGTTATATTTTTATGACGCAGAAGCTCCTATCATATCTGCTGATAGTATAGATATGAATATAGCATATAGAATGGATAGATATGGAGAAGTAGGAAAAGGCGATTATCTAAATCTTCCAATGACAAAAGAGGAATATTTAAATTGGTATAATGAACTATTAAATGCAGAGAGTGCCCCTCGTCATGATTTTGATAAATTAATACTATTTGAAGGGTGTATGCCAATAGAACAGATGGCAAAACGTGGAGAAAAGACACTAGTTTTTGGACCATTAAAACCAGTAGGACTAGAAAAAGATAATTTAAATAAACCATATGCGGTAGTACAGCTTAGAAGTGAGAATAAAGATAATACAATGTATAATATGGTAGGATTTCAAACTAGTCTTAAATTTAGTGAGCAAAAAAGAGTTTTTTCTATGATACCAGGACTTAAAAATGCAACTTTTGAAAGATATGGAGTTATGCATAAAAATAGCTATATTAATTCTACTAAGTTATTAGATGATAATTTTTGCATGAAACAAAAAAATAATATATATTTTGCAGGACAAATATCAGGAGTAGAAGGTTATGTTGAATCTGCTGCGTCAGGTCTTATGGTTGCATACAATATATTAAATAGGCTAAAAAATAAAAAAATACATTTTCCTGATACTACAATACTTGGAAGTTTGGCAAAATACATATCAACAGAAAATAAATATTTTCAACCAATGAATGCAAATTTTGGAATATTAAAACCACTTAACGAAAAAGTAAAAGACAAAAAAGAAAAATATTCTAAATTAAGTGAAATTGCAATTAATGATATAACTAAATTTAAAAATGAAATAAAGTAGGTGAGTTTTTGAAAAATAATAATATATATCTGTTGTATGGTGAAGAAAAATATGATTTAAACAGAAAACTTGTAAGTATAAAAAAACAATTTGATAAATTAGAACAAGGCGTAAATTTGTTTAATATAAATAAAGATAATATAGATAGTTTAAAAGATATTTTAACAGAAGTTACATTTTTTGGTACTAGTAAACTTGTAATTATAAAAGATACAAATTTAAAATTTGATGTATCAATGTTAGAAGATATTGATGAAGATATAGTAGTTGTTATTATAGAAGATAGTATTGATAAAAGAACTACAACTTACAAAACTTTAAGCAAAATAGCAAATATTGAAGAATTTAAATTGTTGGATAGAAAAGGTATGACTACATATGTATATGATCTTTTTAAAAGATATAATTTAAATCCTACTTTTGATGTTGCAGATTATTTTGTTGAAGTGTGTGGACTTGATAAAAATAACAATATTAATGAGATAAAAAAATTAGTTATATATATAGATCAAGGAGAAAGTATAACAAAAGAAACTATTGATAAAATATGTTCTAAAACATTAAATGCTAAGATATTTGATGTATTAAATAAAATAGTAAATAAAGAAAAAGAAGAAGGTATAAAATTATTAGATAACATACTAAAACAAAAAGAATCAATAGTAAAAATATATATAATGTTATATAAACAGATAAAGCAAATGTATATGATAAAATATTTAAAACAAAAAAATGTAAATGATATTGCAACAAAACTTGGGATACATCCATATACCTTCAAACTTTTAAATGTAACATGTAATAAATATAGTTTAGATAAATTAAAACAAATACTATATATGTTTGATGAATATGATGAAAAAACAAAAAATGGTGAAATGGATTTTGAAATAGGACTAAAAAAAATAATTTGTTCTATGTGATTATAAAAAAATTAGGGTAAAAATTAATTTATCCTGATTTTTTTTTTGTATATATTAATACAAAAATTATAAATTTAATATATTTTTGTCATAATAAAAATGAGGTGTTATTATGAATAAAAATAATTTTAATTTTAGAACAGATATGGCAGATGAAAGAGTAGATACTTATAAAAAAGTAAATAATTTAACTGAGATTGATGGTGTAAAAGTAGAAACAAAAACTGATGATCCTGTTACTACAACTATAGTTGATGTTTTAAATGAAAATGGAGCAAATGCTTTATCAAAAGAAATAGGAAAATATATTACAATGGAGATAAAAGACATTAAATATTTAGAAGAAGATACAAAAGAAAAAGTGATAAAAGAACTTTCTAAACAAATTAATCTTCTTATAGGAGAAGATAAGAGTAAATCTATTTTTGTTGTTGGACTTGGAAATATATATGTTACTCCTGACTCACTTGGCCCAAAAGTAATACAAAATGTTGATATTACCAGACATTTAATAAATTTTGCAAAAGATTTAGTAGCACCAAATACAAGGTCAGTAAGTGGAATTTCTCCTGGAGTTCTTGGTACTACTGGAATAGAAACTTCAGAAATTATAACTTCTGTAAGCTCTACGATAAAACCTGATATTGTTATTGCAATAGATAGTTTAGCTTCAAGTAGTATACACAGACTTGGAACAACAATTCAACTTAGTAATACAGGAATTACACCAGGAGCAGGTGTTAGAAATCAAAGAGAAGGGATAAACAAAAATACATTAAATGTGCCAGTAATAGCAATAGGTGTACCAACTGTTGTTGATATGGCAACTATTACTAATGAGGCAATTGATAAAATTATAGATAATACTAAACAAAAAATAGTAAGTGAGGATAGTAGTGTAAATAAAGATGAAGCAAATAAAATAATTAACATGTTTGATGATGAAAATAGATATAATATGATAGCTAATGTTTTAGATACAGAAAATTATATTGTTACTCCAAAAGAAATAGACGAAGTAATACAAATAGTATCGGATATAATATCTAGTGCAATAAATATGAGTATAAATTAAACTATATAAGTAGGAGTATAATAAATATATAATTTATATAATTATTTATAAAAAATAGTGAAAAAGTGTTAAAGATAAAAACAATTATTAAATTTAAGTTATAATAATGAGTATATAAAATAATTTGTGAAAAATTTGTACAATTATTTTATATACTCTAATTTATTTATATTGTATAGACAATTAGATATTAATTTTTATATATTCATACATAATTTTTGTGCTTGTACATATATTGTAAAGAGTACTAAAAACACTTGATTTTTTTATACTTTTATTGTAGAATGAAGGTAATTAAAATAGGAGTGATTTTATGAATAGGAAAAATATTATAAAATTTACTTTGTTTATTTCTATAATATTTACTTTATGTTTTAGTATATTTATAACAAATAACAAAGTATATGCAGACGAGAATAATACAAATTCTCAAAGTCAAGTTACAGGTATAAAAAGTATATTCGATATTAAGGGAATAAGTGGTGAATATAAAACAAGTAGTGAAAAAGAAGATATATATCTACCTTTTTTTAGAAATGCAATAGGAAGAATACAAGTAGATAAATCAATAAATAATATAGGTATATTATCATCTTCTAGTACAATAGATGTAAATCAACCATTAAAAACAATTCAAGTTTTATTTTCATCAGATTCAATAAGAGTAAATTCTAGTATGGAATATGCTATTATTTGGTCAGGAAGTGATGTAGTAATAAATTCTAATATAGAAAAAAATGCTATAATATTTTCTGGTGGAACAGTTACAATTGATGAAAACTCTGTAATTAATGATGATGTTATAATCATTGCAAAAGATGTAAATATAAAAGGTAGCATAGAAGATAGTGCACTTGTATCTGCATCTAATTTAAATGTAAGTGGAAATATAAAAAGAGATTTAAGATGTGAAGTATCATCTATAGATATTTCTGGTAATGAAAATATAAAAGGAAATGTATATGTTAGAACATATAATTCACAAATAAATTTAAAAGATAAATATCCAAATGCAATTATAGACGTAAAAGAAACAAAAAGTGGTGTTAAAACCTTTGGTAGTATTTTATTAAAAGCTGTTATATCATGTTTATTATTTACTTTACTTTATTTAATAGTTAAAAAGATTAGTAAAGGAAAAGTATACGAAAAAATGCTTGATAAGGCAAAAAATAATAGTATTTTTGTTATATTAAGTGGAGCTATTTGTTTACTTGCATTCCCAGCAGTATTTGTATTTTTACTAGTTATAAGTTTATTAGGCTTATACATTTTAGCATTACCTGTTTTATTTGTATATTTAACATTTATAATAGTATTTGTAATGCTTTCTACATATGTTGTTGGAAGTACAATATTTGAGTATATGAATAAAAATTACATAAAGGCAGAAAAATTATCTGTAGAAATAGTAGGAGTATTTTTTACTTTCTTGTCATTAACTTTACTTACTAAAATCCCTATAATTGGCTCATATATTTATATAGCTTTAATAATGTTTTCTGTTGGAATAATGTTTGCATATTATTTTAAAAAAGATAAAGTAAAAGATATAAAAAAATAAAATTTAATTATTAAGTATTAATTATTAATTATATTATTGAGGTGGAATTTTCTTATGAACAAAGAATACTATAACATGTCTGTAAATGAAACTTTAAAGGATTTAAAATCTTCAAAAAATGGTATAACTCCTAAAGAGGCAAAAGAAAGACTTGCAAAATATGGCTATAATAAATTAAAGGAAACAAAAAAGAAAGGATTTATTTCTAGATTTATTGACCAGTTTAAAAATGTTATGCTTATAATTTTAATAATTGCAGCTATTTTATCAGCAGTTGTTTCAAGTAAAACTGGAGAACCATTTACAGATACAATAATAATTTTGTTTGTTGTTGTACTAAACGCTTTATTAGGTGTTATACAAGAAAGTAAAGCAGAAAAAGCAATTGAAGCACTTAAAAGTATGTCTTTACCATATATAAAAGTAAAAAGAGATAACAAAGTCTTAAGTATAAAAACAGAAGAACTTGTAGTAGGAGATGTGGTTCTTGTAGAAGCAGGAGATTATATTCCAGCAGATATGAGAATAATATTAAATTATAGTTTAAGAGTAGAAGAAGCAGCACTTACTGGAGAGTCCGTTGCAATAGATAAAAAAGAAGATAAGATTGAAAATGATAAAAAAGTTCCTCTTGCAGATAGAACAAACATGTTATATTCAGGTAGTAGTGTTGTATATGGTAGAGGAGAGGCTGTAGTTGTAGCAACAGGTATGAATACTGAACTTGGTAAAATAGCTAAAGCAATATCTTCTCAAAAGGCAGAGATAACACCTTTACAGAAAAAAATGAATGAATTAAGTAAAATCTTAAGTGTGCTTGTGGTTATAATTGCAATAGTTATGTTTATAGTTGGATATTTAAGTGGTAACCCTATAATCGATGTATTTATGCTAGCTATATCCTTAGCAGTCGCTGCAATACCTGAAGGACTTTCTGCTGTAATTACTATTACTCTTGCAATTGGTGTACAAAAAATGGCTAAAGAAAAAGCTATAATAAGAAAATTATCATCTGTTGAAGCTTTAGGATCTACTGAAGTTATATGTTCAGATAAAACAGGTACACTTACTCAAAATAAAATGACTTTAAGAAGAATATATTTAGATAATAATATGATTGATGTTACTGATGTTGCTAGTATGAAAGAATTAAAAAAGCGTGGAAGCTTTAATGATAATGATTTAGATATATTAGTAAATATTAGTATGCTATGTAATGATATAAAATTTGGAGAAGATAGTGGGAAAAAGACTTTGCTCGGTGATCCTACAGAAGCAGCACTAATTGAATTTGGGCAACATATTGGATATGACAAAGAAAACATGGATGAAAATCATAAAAGAGTAGATGAGTTACCATTTGATTCTACAAGAAAAATGATGACAACAGTTAATGAATTTAAAGATGAATATATGGTATGTACTAAAGGTGCTATTGAGTCTATACTTGCAAATTGCAATAGAATACTAGTAAATGGTAAAATAGAAAAGCTTGATTTAAATACTAAAAATGAAATATTAAAAAACAATTTAAATATGGCAAAATCTGCATTAAGAGTACTTGCTTGTGCATATAAAATAACAAAAAAAGAAGAAAATATTGATAAAAATGAAACAAATCTAATATTTGCAGGATTAGTTGGAATGATTGATCCTCCAAGAAAAGAAGCTAAAAGAGCAGTAGAAAGATGTTTTAATGCTGGTATGATACCAGTTATGATAACAGGAGATAATAAAGATACAGCTATTGCTATAGCAAAAGAACTTGGTATATTAAAAGAAAATGATGAAGCTCTAACAGGTGCAGAATTAGATGCTATGTCTGATAAAGAACTATATAAAAGAGTTGAAAAAATAAAAGTGTACGCAAGAGTGTCACCAGAAAATAAAATACGTATTGTAAAAGCATGGAAAAAACATGGTAAAACAGTTGCTATGACTGGTGATGGTGTAAATGATGCACCTGCACTTAAAGGTGCAGATATAGGCGTTGGTATGGGAATTACTGGTACAGAGGTTTCTAAAAGTGTATCTAGCATGATTTTAGCAGATGATAATTTTGCAACTATTGTAGTAGCAGTTAAAGAGGGAAGAAGAATATATAACAATATTCAAAATGTAATTGTATATTTATTAGCTTCAAATTTAGCAGAGGTATTAATTATATTTTTAGCTACTTTATTTAATAGAACAATATTATTACCTATTCATTTATTATGGATCAATTTAGTAACTGATACGATTCCTGCAATAGCACTAGGTTTTGAAAAAGAAGAAAAGAATATAATGAGGCAAAAACCTAGAAGTGCTAGTGAAAAATTTTTCACACCATTTTTGACACTTAGAATTATAATTCCTGGAATAATAAAAACAGTTGTTATGTTTTTAATATATTTCTTTGTAGAAAAAGGATACGGAGAAAATATGGCAAGTGCCGCTGTATTTACTTCACTATCAATAATAGAAGTGTTATTTGCATATATATGCAGATCTGATAAAAAACCAGTATTTAAAATTGGATTATTCAGTAACAAAGTTATGCTTTTATGTGTTATAGGTACGTTATTATTACAATCAATAGTTATATCAAATCCTTTAACATCTGCTTGGCTTAAAATCCCAATTATGCCTATTCATGTATATACTATAATTATAATTGCTGCCTTAGACTGCATTGTAATCTTTGAAATTGTAAAAGTATTACTTGCTAAAATATTTCATAAATCAAATTAGATGTTTGTATCATTAAGATATCATATTTAATAAAATATAAGCATAAGCTATACTATATAAGAAAGAAGGTATAGCTTATGTTTGATAATATACGAAACTTTATGCAAAACTTTTTAGGAATGAATAATAACAGAAATACAAATAGGGGATATCAAAGTAGATATAGAAATTCTATGAATTACAAGTTAATTCCTTTTGAACAGGCAAAAGATATGATTGAGAAAAATGATATTGTTCTAATAGATGTAAGAACACCAAATGAATATCAACTTATGCATATAAAAAATGCTATTAATATACCTGTAAATGAAATAGAAAGCAAAATATTTCAAGTAGAACAAACTCATCCAATAATGGTATATTGTTCAAGTGGAGCAAGAAGTAAAACTGCTATACAAGTTTTAAATAATTTGGGATATAATAATATATATATATGGGAATATGGAGCATTAGCAACTTTTCCATATAAAAATATGCTAATATATGGAGAAAATGGTAGAATAATATAATGTATATTCTAGAGAGGAGAATTAATGTTAAAACATATTAATGAAAATGAATTTGAAGAAGAAATAATTAATAAAGAAGGAGTTTGTTTAGTTGATTTTTATGCTAATTGGTGTGGCCCATGTATGATGCTTGCACCAGTTCTTGATGAAATTGCAAATAGTAGAGCAGGGTATAATATATATAAAGTTGATGTTGATAATAACGTTAGTCTTGCAGAAAAATTAAATATTGATACTATACCTACTTTATGCATATATAAAGATGGAAATCTTGTTGAAAGAAAAGTAGGTTACAAAGATAAAGAAGAGATTATTGAGCTTATTGGAAAATATAAATAATTGTATAATACACATATATTAAGTTAATTAGTATATGTGTATTTTTTTGTAAAACAAACAAATAAAAAATATAAAAATTTGTTATGAAAACTTGCGTTTTTTTTTTTTTAGTGTATGCTATAAGGGATAAAAATAAATTA
>CANRGL010000040.1 GCA_947630145.1 uncultured Clostridia bacterium
AATTGTCTCCTAGTTCTAAAGAATTTCTGCACTAAAAGTGCAGGGCTTGCTACCACGGGCTATCAAAGTCAATTTTTATACATGTTATATACAAAAATGAATGGACTGTAAAAAAACTACCAAGAATTAATGAAAGCTCTTCTCTCATTTTTATATAAAAAAATTAGATTTATATCATTTTTGATACAAACCTAGTTTTTTATTGGGCTTTTTTATAGCTCATTTTTAATTTAATGTATAAATAGAATAATTTAAAATAGCAGCATACACTAACCATAGTATATATGGTATTTGCAAATAAAATGCTTTTTTATCTGCTTTGTAAAAATAATACATCATTATTAATACAAGGAAAATTATAAATAATAACCATACAAACGCAAGTAAGAAATTTTCAAATCTAAAAAATATCATAGTCCATAATGAATTTACTATAAGTTGTATAGCATAAAAAATTAATCCAATCTTTTTGTATTTACTATCACTCATAAAAACTAAATATGAAGATATTCCCATAAGTATATAAAGTATTCCCCATGCTATTGGAAAAATTATTGCTGGTGGTGCAAACCATGGCTTTTCAATATTATCAAATAATGCCATTGAGCCTCCAAGCATACTTCCAATAAATCCTATAACTAACGGTATTAAAATACTTAAAATTATATAAAATATTTTCTTTTTATTCATTTAATCACCTATTATTAATATATTCCAAACTTTAAAGAATATACTAAAATAGTATATTAATAAAGAATATTTTATTAATTTATACAAAAAATATTTATATAAACAATAAATTAAGGAGTTTTATGAAAAAAATGCGAAAAGATAGTTTTTATACATATTTTTGGATGTTTTTTATAGGTTCAATATTTGGATTTATTTTTGAAAGTATTTTAAGTTACTTTCAAGTTGGTCACGTTATAAATAAGCAAGAACTTGTATTTGGCCCGTTTATGCCAGTATATGGAATTGGTGCTATAATATTATTTTATATATCAAAACATATAAAAAGTGTAACTATGACATTTATACTTTCTTTTTTTATAGGTAGTTTTGTCGAATTTTTTTATTCATTACTACAAGAAAAAATATTTGGTACTCTCTCTTGGGATTATTCTGGTTCTTTTTTAAATATACAAGGAAGAATAACAATTATTTACTCATTAGGTTGGGGAATTCTTGGCATAATATCCTGCAAATTAATACTTCCATATATAGCAAAATTTATTTGTAATTTTCCTAAGAGACCTCTTCTTGTTACAACATGGATACTGATTTTATTTATGATATTTAATATAACTATATCAATAATAGCTCTTTATAGGCAAAAGCAACGATATTTTAATATTCCACCATCAAATATATTATCAGAAATAATAGATAAATATTATCCTAATGAAAAAATGAATACTATATTTGAAAATCAGAAAAAAATATATGAAACTAAAAGTACATTTAGTGACTAACTTGACTATAAAAAAAAATATGATATAATGTTTATGTCAAAATTATATACCTATACTTAATTAAGAAAGGATGTTATTATGCAACAAGTAAAAATCAGTTTAGAAACTTTCAGATCAATTGAAAAAAATGTTCCTCTTACTTTAGACAAAGCTTCTTGGTTTACTCAAAATGAAGGCTTCATCCCTTTACCTCGGAAATCAGATAAACAAAAAATAAAAGTTATATTTACTACTTTATATAATTATGATATTTGGCTTGTCCTTTATAAAGAAAAAATAACAAAATATAGATTTTCTGAGGTGATAGATGAAAACAACAATATTATAGGATTTATAATAGTATTAGAAACTAAAGCCTCTAACAATTCTAATAAATATTTTGTCATTCCCGATAAAGTCTTTAAAAAAATGATTAAAAATCTAATTATTACTAAGTTTTTCCCTTAATTTATCAAAAATGCTTGGATTAATTTCCAAGCATTTTTTCTAATATTTGAACAGCATTTGTAGCTGCACCTTTACGTATATTATCTGCTACACACCACATATTAATTCCACTTTTTACACTATAATCTCTTCTTATTCTTCCAACAAAGACATCATCTTTTCCATCTACAAAAGTTGCAAGTGGGTAAATCTCTTTTTTAGGATCATCAAGTAATACTATTCCATCTTCTCTTGATAGATTTTGCTTTAACTCTTCAATATCAAATTCTTCTTCAAATTCAACATTTATACTTTCACTATGACAATTTAAAACAGGTACTCTTACACAAGTAGCTGTTATACTAAGTTCATTTAAATGAAGTATTTTCCTAGTTTCTTCTATCATTTTCATTTCTTCTTTGGTATAATCATTTTCTAAAAACACATCAATATGTGGAATACAATTATTATATATAGGATAAGGAAATTTTTCTTGTTTCATTTTTTTAGATGTATTTTCAAGATCTTTTATTCCCTTCATTCCTGCACCAGAAACAGCTTGATATGTAGAATATACAATTCTTTTTATTTTATAATATTTATTTAAAATATTAAGTGGAATAACTGCTTGGATTGTTGAACAATTAGGATTAGCAATTATTCCATTATTTGTAAATGCGTCATTTATATTTACCTCTGGTACTACTAAAGGAACGTCTTCTTTCATTCTAAATGCACTGCTATTATCTATAACTATACAACCATTTTTTGCTGCTATTGGAGAAAATTTTTCACTTATTTTTCCTCCTGCAGAAAAAAGAGCATAATCAAATCTTTTGTTATCAAACGATTTTTCAGTTAATTCTTCTACTATATATTCTTTATTTAAAAATTTTATTTTTTTACCTTTTGATTTACTTGAAGCTAAAAGTACATATTCATCTATATTTAAATTTTTTTCTTCTAACACCTTTAAGAAAGTGCTACCAACAAGTCCTGTAGCTCCAACTACTGCACATCTAATCATAAAATAGTCACCTCTAGTTACAATATACTAAAATCGACATATTTTTATGATTGAAAATATACAAATTACTACAATATATTACAAAACACCTATTAACTATTGTTAACAGGTGCATCTGGTTTTATATATTCAAAAGTTCTAATTCCTCTTTTATCCATATTCATATTCATTTCAAGTTTATCTTGTGAAGTTAATGTAAAATATTCTCCTTTGTAATCAGAAAAGTCAAAAAATACTTTTCTTGCTTTTGGGTATCCATAAACATAACAAACTACTTGTCCATCTTTTAAAAATACTAATTGATTCATTCCTTTATTTGTTGCTTTAGTTATTTTATCCCATTTATATCCAATTATTTCATAAATTTTCTCTATTGAAACGTCAGGCTTAAAGGCATATAACGTATCCCATTCAAATGGTATATATTGTCTTATATCCCCTACATATACGCTTTGTCCTTTTTTTATTTCTAACTTACATAAATCCTTATTTAATTTATCAGCATTTTTTGCCCATATATCTGCAAAAAATACTCTATATATTACAAAAGCTATTGCTCCAATAAATAAAGCTATTCCACAAATTAAAAATATAATATCATTTTTTTTCATTTAAATCACCTTTTTACTACATTTTAACCATTATTTAATAAATTCATCATATTTTTTTTATAAGCTTCAACACCTGGTTGATCAAAAGGATTTACTCCAAGAATATATCCACTTATTGCACAAGCTTTTTCAAAAAAGAATATAAGTTGACCTATATTGTATTCAGTTAAATCTTCCATATTTATTACCATTACAGGAACTCCACCAGATATGTGAGCATCTAATGTTCCTAAAAAGGCTTGTTTATTTATATAATCTATTTCTTTTCCTGCTAAGTAATTAAGTTTATCTTCATCATCCTTAGTTTCAGGAAATTTTATGAATGTTCTATCTATTTCTATGTTTATAACTGTTTCAAATATATTCCTACTACCAGATTGTATAAATTGTCCCATTGAATGTAAGTCTGTTGTAAAATTAACGCCTGCAGGGAAAATACCTTTATTATCTTTTCCTTCACTTTCACCAAATAATTGTTTATACCATTCAATAAAATATCTAAAAGAAGGCTCATAGCTTGCAAGTATCTCTATTGATTTTCCTTTTTGATATAATATGTTACGAATAAGAGCATATTTATAGCAATCATTACCTTCTATACTTCTTTGATTAAATACGTGAGATGCAAATAATGCTCCATCTAATATATCTTCTATATCAATATTTGCAACAGCCATTGGAAGAAGACCTACAGGGGTAAGCACTGAATATCTTCCTCCAATATTGTCATCAATAACAAACATTTCATATTCATTTTTCTTTGCAATATCATGAAGTACACCTTTATCTTTATCAGTAGTTACATATATTCTCTGTGCTGCTCCACTAATACCATATTTTTCTTCTAAAAACATTCTAAGTATTCTAAATGACATAGCAGGTTCTAATGTTGTTCCAGATTTTGATATAACATTTATTGCTACATCTTTATCTTTTATATATTCAATTAAATCTTTTGTATATTTAGCACTCATATTATTACCAGCAAATATGATTTGTGGATGTTTTCTATCAGATAAAGTTTCCATATTAGAAAAAGAATTACTAAGTAAATCTATTATTGACTTTGCCCCTAAATATGAACCTCCAATTCCTACTACAATAAACACATCAGCTTGTTTTTTTATTCTATCAGCAGCTTTTTTTATTCTTTCTATTTCTTCTTCGTCTCTATTTTCAGGCAAACTTAACCAACCAAGCATATTTTTACCAAGTCCACTTTTATTTTCTAACATATCATGTGCTTCATATACTTTTTCTTCCATAATTTCTTGTTCTTCTTTACTTACATAGGGCTTAATACCTTTAATATCAAGTGATATTGATTTCATAACATACCTCCTATACATATTTTTCTGTTAGTTCTTTTACTATATTTATAGCTTTAATCTTATTCTTACAAAATTCTTCATCATTTAAATTATTAATATTTTTAGACAATACTAAATCCATAGCTTCTGCAAGTTTTACCATATCATCTTCTTTTAGTCCTTTTGTAGTACAAGCTGCTGTTCCTACTCTTATACCACTAGTAACAAATGGGCTTTCTGGATCATTTGGAACAGCATTTTTATTTACTGTTATATTTACACTGTGAAGTAAATTTTCTGCCTCTTTACCTGTCATTTTTTTATTAATTAAATCAATTAACATTAAATGATTATCTGTTCCACCTGATACTAAATTGTAACCTCTTTTTAATAATTCATCTGCAAGTTTTTTACAATTTAATATTACTTGATGTATATATTTTTTAAAGTTTTCATCTAGAGCCTCTTTAAAGCATACAGCCTTAGCTGCAATTACATGTTCTAATGGTCCACCCTGTATTCCAGGAAATATTGTTTTATCTATTTGTTTTGCATATTTTTCTTTACAAAGTATAAGTCCACCACGTGGTCCACGTAAAGTTTTATGTGTTGTAGATGTAACAAAATCTGCATATGGTATTGGCGACATATGTTCTCCTGTACAAACAAGTCCTGCAATATGTGCCATATCAACCATAAGATAAGCTCCTACTGTATCTGCTATTTTTCTAAACTTTTCAAAGTCTATTTTTCTTGGATAAGCACTTGCTCCTGCAACTATAATTTTAGGTTTACATTCTAAAGCTTTATTTAATACATCATCATAATCTATAAATCCATCATCTGTTATTCCATATGAGACTACATTATATAACTTACCAGAAAAGTTAACTGGACTTCCATGTGTTAGATGTCCTCCATTTGATAAGTCCATGCCCATTATAGTATCACCTGGTAAAAGCATTGCCATATATACTGCCATGTTTGCTTGACTACCACTATGAGGTTGTACATTTGCATGTTCTGCACCAAACAATTCTTTTGCTCTATTTATTGCTAATGTTTCAATATTATCTATATTTTCACAACCACCATAGTATCTTTTTCCTGAATATCCTTCTGCATATTTATTTGTAAGTATTGATCCCATAGCTTCTAAAACAGCATTACTTACAAAATTTTCTGATGCGATTAATTCTATATTATTATCCTGTCTTTTTTTCTCATCATTTATATATTTAAAAAGTTCTACATCTTCACTTATACTATTCATAAAAGCTCACCTCTTTTTATATCATAATATCATAATTTGCATTATTTTTCAATAAACATAGTTTTATTATTGAAAAAATATTTAAAATAGTATATTATATAGTATATTTATGGAGGAAATTTATGATAGATAAAATATATGATGATTTGAATAAATGTATTAATGATGTATTTAATGCTTGTAGTAATTATGCCTGTGAGGGTGTAGAACAAAATATTGGAGGCCCTTTTGGAGCTGGAATAATTAGGAAAATAGATAATAAATACAAAATAATTTGTATAGAAAGAAATACTGTAATTTATTCAAAAGATGCTACATGTCATGCTGAAATAAATGCAATTAAAGCAGCAAGTAAATTATTAAATAAATGTTTTCTTGACGATTGTATTTTAGTAACAAGCGCAAAATCTTGTCCTATGTGTTTATCAGCAGCATGTTGGGCAAAAATACCAGTAATATATTATAGCCAAAGCTACGATAATGCTACTTCTAGTGGATTTAAGGATAATTCTATTAGCGAATACATAAAAGGAAATAACGATAAACTTATACAAGAAGTTCAAATCAAGAATGAAGAATGTATTAGACCATTTAAAATATGGAATGAAAAACAAGATAAAATTTGTTATTAAAAAATAATTAAACATAAATTATAACGTATATTATAACTTATGTTTAATTTTTATTATATTTACTTAACTTTATACATCACTTACTTTTTTTAATATACTTTTTAGATTATCATACTCACTATATATTAATGGATTTGCATACTTTTCCCATTGTTCTTTATTATCTTCTAATAAAAAATTTCTCATTTTTGTTCCACTAATATTAAATATATTTCTATCTACTAATACTTCAGTTATGTTTTTTACTGTATCTTTATCAAAACATTTGAATATATCCTTATCTTTCCCATAAATTATACATTCTGGCGTTTTACCTAAAACCTCTTTTGCATTTTTCATTACATATTTTCCCCATCTTGGAGATAATTCAGCCTTATTTTTTAAATCTTTTAAAGGTTTTATTATTATACTACCATTTTGTATATCTTGTTTGTATATTTTTTCTATAAGCTTTTTTCTATATTCATAATCATATGGATTTTGTAAAGATATTTTTGCATCATATGACCCTATAAATATTAGTAATTTATCGCATAAATTAGTTCCAATATTAATTATTTTTTCATGTCCATTGTGAATATGTTGAAATCTTCCAACTATTATACCAGTATTAAATATTTTCATTTTATCATCTCCAAGGTTATATCAATTATATCATTTTTTCTTTACATAGTAAATATTTTTAGTTATTTACAAGTATAAAACACATCTATATTATTTTAAACATATAATTTTATAAAGGAGGTAAAAAAATGAATGATTTAAAAGTTGTAATAGATGCCGGTCATGGTGGCACTGATCCTGGTGCTGTATCACAATCTGGAGTAAATGAAAAAGATTTAAATCTTATGATTGCAAAATATATGTTAGAAAAATTTACACAAGCTGGTGTACCTGCTACTTTAATTCGTACAAGTGATGAAACAATATCACCAACTGAACGTGTAAGAAGAATACTTGCAGCATATGGAGATAATCCAAATGTAGTAGTAATATCTAATCATATAAATTCTAGTGCGACTCCTGGTGCAGAAGGTACTGAAGTAATTTATGCATTAAGAAATTCAGATGAGTTATCTAAAAATATATTAGATGAAATAAAAAAAGCTGGTTTTCCAATAAGAAATGTATATCAAAGACGTCTTCCAAGTAATTCAAATAAAGATTATTATTTTATACATAGAGAAACAGGATCAACTCAACCTATAATTGTAGAATACGGCTATATAAACAACCCAACAGATTTAAAAAGAATTCAAGATAATTACAAAAAATATGTAGATGCTGTAGTAAAAGGAGTACTTGAAACATTTGGTATAAAAGAAACTATGCCACCTATGATGCCAAGTACTACTAATACTTATACTGTAAAAGCAGGAGATACACTTTGGAATATTGCTAAAAGATACAACACTACTGTTGAAGAATTAATGAGACTTAATAATTTAACAAGTGATTTAATAAATATAGGTAAAGTATTAATTGTTCCAACATCTTCTAATTCTACTAACTCAAATGGTAATATCTACACTGTAAAAGCAGGAGATACACTTTGGAATATTGCTAAAAGGTATAATACTACAGTTGAAGAATTAATGAGACTTAACAATTTAAGTTCTGACCTTATAATGGTAGGTCAACAATTAATGTTACCAAGTAGTAATATGTATACTGTAAAAGCAGGAGACACACTTTGGAATATTGCTAAAAGATATAATACTACAGTTGAAAATTTAATGAAAATTAACAATCTTACTTCTGATTTAATTACAGTAGGACAAAAAATCATGTTGTAAAACTTATTATATTTTAGAAAAAAACAGTGATCAAAAAAATCACTGTTTTTAGTTTTTAACGTTATATATAATAAAATTTTATAATTGTGTATAAATTTCATATCTTTCGTTTTTGTTTACTTTTCGTAAATCATTATTTTTATTTGCCATAAAACTACTTTCTAATTACTAACTTAAAATTTTTAATAATTGTTTAAATTTTATAATTTTATAAAACTATCCACTTGCCATTTCTTTTTCCATTATTTCTTTTAATAATACCCTTTTCCTGCATTTCTTTCATTATAGATTTCACTGTTCTAAGAGACTTGTTTATCAGTTTTGCTATTTCTTCTTGATTAATAGATTCATTATTATTTATGATATTTATAATTGCTTGTTCTTCTAAAGTATATTTTTTATTATTTAAATTTATATTATTTTGTTTTTGCTTATAATCTATGTGAGTATATCTATTTTTAAGTTCATAATTAGTATCACTTAATAGATTAAAAAAGAATTTTTCTAAATAAGATGTATCTTCAAAAATATTTTTTTCAAAATTTTTATAATTTGCTCTAACTAATGAATTTCTAAAATACCATGAATTTTTTGCAAATATATCATCATTTATATTAAAGCCAAATGTTCTTAAATATTTTATAATAAAAACTGCTGTAGTTCTTGTATTTCCTTCACAAAAAGGATGTACTTGCCAAATATTAGATGTAAATCTAGAAATATGTTTTATTGATTCTTCCAGTGACAAATCTTTATAAGAAAAATTTTTTTCTTGTTCTATATCATATTCTAATGCATCTTTTATTGTTTCAAAAGAAGAATAAATAACTGTGTCCTCATTTAAAATCCACTCTTTTTTAGTAAAATTATAATCTCTTATTTTACCAGCTTCTTTGTATATTCCTTTAAATAATCTTAAATGAATATTAATAAGTTCAAAAACATTAAAATTAAAGCTCTTTTCACTTAAAATTTCAGTTATTCTAACTGCTACTTTATCTGCTTCCTCGCTGTTTTCACTTTTATCATTTCTTCTATTATCTGCAACTTTATAATATTCATTAATTTTTCTTTTTGCCTCTTCAATATTAATGATACCTTCAATATGTTCTTTGGCAGTATCAATTAAATATCTTGAAGGTTTTAATCCATCCACATCTTGAAGTCCAATAGCAGTTTCCCAAGTTTTTGCTTTTTCTTTTTTATTTGGTTCACCCTGCTTAATATATTCAGATAATTCTATATTCCATTTTTCTTCTTTATTCATAAACAAAAATCTCCTTGTACATTAACTTATTTTAATATTATATTTTTCACACCACTCTTTAAATACATAATTATAATAATCAGAAGAATAATCACAATACTCATCATATAAATTATATTTTTTTAAACATTCATAAAAAATTCCATTCCTTTCTCGCTTCGCTCAAAGGCACACATAGGTATGAAAGCCTTGAAACTGAAGCATT
>CANRGL010000041.1 GCA_947630145.1 uncultured Clostridia bacterium
GTAATGTTAAAAATATATAATATAATAGATAAAGAAGAATATTTAGAAGAAATAGTAACTCTTACTATTAATGAATGGGGAAAAATACCTAATAACATTGAAGAGCTTAATACTAAAATTAATAAAAAAATTAGACAAATAAAGGAAAATTATAATAATCCGTATTATTGTAAGTTGATATTATTAGATGATGATAAATTGATTGGTTTTATATCAATTTTTCCTTGTGATTTACCAGAAAGAAAAGATCTTACACCATGGTATGCAACCATGTATGTAAAAGAAGAATGTAGAGGAAAAGGTTATTCTAAGATATTAAACAATGCTATTTTAAATGAAGCTAAAAATAGAGGATTTAAAAAAATATATTTAAAAACTGAATTAGAAAATTACTATGAAAAGTTTGGAGCAATTTTTATTCAAAAAATAAATAAAAATGAAAAATTATATTATTTTAATTTAGAAAGTTATAATGGTGATGAAAGATGAAAATATTAAAAAATAGTTTAAAAAATAAAGATAATATTCGCACTCAAAAAGATTTTCCAATTAAAGGTGTAGAATTTATTGATATTACACCACTTATTTTGCAAAAAGAATTATTTAATGAAATTATAGATGTTTTATATAATAAATTAAAGAATGAAAAAATAGATTATATAGTTGCACCAGAGGCAAGAGGATTTATATTTGGAAGTGTAGTTGCAAACAAACTTGGTATAGGTCTTATTCCTATAAGAAAATCAGGTAAACTTCCACCTGAACATGTAGAAATTTGTTTTGAATCAGAAAAAGAATATGGAAAAGATAAACTAGAACTACCAAAACTAGTAAATGAAATTTATTTAAATAAAAATGTGTATATTATAGATGATATATATGCTACTGGTAATACAGTTAAATCAATAAAAAATATATTAGAAAAATTAGGTAGCAAAGTAGTAGGAACAGGAGTAATTATTAATATATTGAATTTAAATAATGATAAAGATGTATTCTCTCTAATTGATATTGAAGAAGAGTAATATTAACAACAAAAAAAGTTATATTAAAATTTTTATTTTTTAATATAACTTTTTTTATATAAGTACAAATATTAAAATTATTTTTTTACATAAATAGTTTGTGAAGGATAAGCAAGTGATACATTTTCTTTATTTAATATATTTATAACATTAAAATTAATATTTTCTTTCGTATTTAGGTAATCTTCATATGTTATTGCATCAGTATAAACATTAATAAGTAGATTATATCCATTTTCAGTTACTTTATCAAACTTTACAATTAAAGTATCATTTAAAACTCTAGAATGTTTTTGTAGCATATCAATAATTTTACTTTGAACATCACTTAATTTTTTTAAACTGGTAGAAAGTTCAATCTCAAAATTTTCTTTGTATCTTCTTTTTTTCATTTTACTCCAGTTTATCAAAGACTCATTACTAATGTTAGAATTTGGAATAGCTATTATAGAATTTTCAAAAGTTCTTATTCTTGTACTTCTAAATGTAATATCTTCTACTATACCTTCAAAATTTGTTGTTTCTATCCAATCTCCAACTAGAAATGGCTTATCCCATAATATTACAAATCCACCAAATATATTTTTTGCCGTATCTTGAGCTGCTAAAGCAATTATAACACCACCAAGGCCTAATCCAGTTAATAAACCATTTAAATCATATCCAATTTCAGAAACAATAATAAAAGCAGCAATAATGTATATAATACATTTAAAAGTTTTAATTATTAAATTTGAAGTCTTTGCATCTTTTTTAGATCCAAGCTTACTATTTAATTGTTTAAAAAGACTTAAGTTAGGCGTTATACTATTTGCTATGGCAATAGATACAAATAATATCATAAGTATTCTAAATACTTTTGAAGCAACATTCATTACATCTTGAGGTAAATTTAAAAATAATAAAGCAAGATATGCTCCTAGTATAGGGAAAAAAACTTTTAATATTTTATAAAAACTATTTTGTTTTATTTTATTTTTATCTTTTATCTTGAATATTCTAACTATTAAATAAGAGAGTGCACCATTAAAAAGTGTAAATAGTAAAAATATTAAAATAGCAATAAGAAATTCTATTATGATATTAATATCAATATTTTTAAAATAATCTATTATACTATTTATTTTTTCCATAATACCTCCTTAAATTTCTTCGCCATTAAAGAAATTTACAAACTTTTCAAAATTAAGGACGCCTTTATGATAATTAATTATGTTATTATCTAAATCCAATAAGTATGAGCTTGGTATTCCTTTTGATCCAGGATCTAAATTTTCTCTAATTGTTTTGTTAGGATCGAATATTACAAACCAATTATAATTATTTTCCTTTAAATAATTTTCAAGTTCTTCTTTTTCATGATCATGTGATACTATGATAATAGACTTTTGTGGATTAGAAGTAATATATTCATTTATGGTTTGAGATTCCTCAACACAATAACTACACCAAGTAGCCCAAAATATTACTAAAGTTTTATCTTCTTTATTAGTAGAGTTTGATAAGTTTAAATCCTCTGATATAACATAATTTTTCCTATTTTTTGCAATTGACATATTTTTATTTTTCTTAAAAATATCAGTTTTTAGATATAACAGTAAAAAAGCTGCAATTACTAATAACAAGACTAAAGTTATAACAACAATTATTTTCTTTTTCATTTATGTACCTCTTTTATATAACACATTAATTATATAATATATTAAAACAAAACTCAATATAATATACTTATTTATATTGAAAAAAATCACATAATATTATATAATGTATAAAACATAAACATAAGATATACTAGGAGGTATAGTATGTTAAAATTATATAACACATTAACAAGAAAAAAAGAACCTTTTATTCCAATATCTAAAGATAAGGTAAAGATATATTCATGTGGACCTACTGTATATAATTATGCACATATAGGTAATATGAGGGCATATATATTTATGGACACTTTAAGAAAAGTATTAAAATATAACGGATATAACGTAGAACTTGTTATGAATATAACTGATGTGGGTCATCTTGTGTCTGACGCTGATGAAGGAGAAGACAAAATGGCTAAGACTGCAAGATTAGAAAATAAATCTGTATATGAAATAGCTCAAAAATATACTGATGCATTTATTGAAGATATAAAAAAATTAAATATTAGTATTCCTGATCATGTTGTAAAAGCAACAGATCATATAAAAGAGATGGAAGAATATGTAGATAAGATAGTAAAAAATGGTTATGCATATGAGACATCAAAAGGAATATATTTTGATACATCTAAACTTCCAAAATATGGTAAATTTCTTTCAAATAATGAACTTGATAATTTAAAAGCTGGTGCCAGAGTAGAGGTTGATAACGAAAAGAAAAGCCCATATGATTTTGCTCTTTGGATAAAAGCACCAAAAGAACATATTATGAAATGGGACAGTAAATGGGGACTATGCTATCCTGGTTGGCATATCGAATGTTGCGCAATGTCACAAAAATATTTGGGTGATAAATTTGATATACATACAGGGGGAGTTGATCATATTCCTATACATCACGAAAATGAAATAGCTCAAGCAATTGGAGCTACAGGACATAATTTAGCAAATTATTGGTTACACGTAGAATTTTTACTTATTGATAATGGAAAGATGTCTAAAAGTTTAGGAAATGTTTATACACTTTCTGATTTAGAAAAAAAGAAAATAGATGCTTTGACTTATAGATATTTTAATTATACATCTCATTATAAAAACAAATTAAATTTTACATGGGATGCAATAAATTCAGCAAAAGTGTCTTTAAATAAATTAAGAGAACTTATTAGCTTGCATAAAGATGTAAACATAAAAGTAGATAAATTAGTTATAAAAGAGTATGAAGATAGATTTTTAGATGCTATTAATGATGATATAAATATGCCTGTTGCAATATCTATAATATGGGAATTAGCTAAGAAAAAAGAAAAATCTAATGATTATTTTGAACTTATAAAAAAATTTGATAGTGTACTTTCACTAGATTTGGATAAAAATAATAATGATAAATATCAAGATAAAAATCAAGATGTTCCAGAAGAAGTAAGAAAGCTATTAAATTTAAGAAAGATTGCAAGAGATAATAAAGATTATTTACAATCAGATATACTTCGTGATAAACTAAAAGAGTTAGGATATATAGTAAAGGATACAAAAGAGGGGCAAATAGTTGAGAAAGTGTAGTGATAAAGATGCCAATTTTAGATAGCAATAATGTAGATGAATTAAGAAAATACAAAGAATTTTTAAATAAAAGTAAATATACAAGATTAACACAAGCTTTAGAATGGGCTGATGTAAAAGATAATTGGAAAAGAGAAGTAGTTTATATAGAAGAAAATGGAAATATTATAGCTTCAATGATGTTGCTAATTCAAAGTATGAAAATTGGTGGCTACAATATAATGTATGCTCCACGAGGACCCGTGTGTGATATACATGATATAGATATAGTAAATAAATTACTTAAAGAGTGTAGTCCACTTATACAAAAGTATAAAGCATGTATGATAAAATTCGATCCACAGGTTGAGTATACAAAGAAATTAAATGATCTATATTTATCTAATGGCTATAAAACTTCAGGAAAAAATCCAAATCATGATAAATTGATTCAGCCAGTTCATGAAGCAGTGCTTAATATAGAAAATAAAACATATGATGAACTTATGAAATCATTTGCTGAAAAAACAAGATATAATATTAGGCTATCATTAAGAAAAGGTGTAAAAGTAAGGTATTCACACAGTAAAGAGGACTTACGTGTATTTTATAATCTATATGAAATTACTACCTTAAGAGATAAAATAGGTAAAAGGGCATATGAGTACTTTGAAAAAATGTTGGCAGCTTATGATGAAGATCATTTAAGAATATATGTAACAAGTCATGATGGAGTAGATCTTTCAGCTGCTATTGCAATAACTTATGGTAATGAAATGTTTTATCTTTATGGTGCTAGTAGTAATGAGAAAAGAAATCTTATGCCAAATTATGCTATGCAATCTGAAATGATAAAATGGGCCATTGAAAAAAAATGTTCATTATATAATTTTGGAGGTATTTTACACTTAGATAAAAATAACGGATTGTATAAATTTAAAGTGGGCTTTTGCAAAGATGAAGGTATTACTAATTATATAGGAGAAATAGATAAAGTATATAACAAACCTATATATTTTCTATATAGAAATGTTTTACCTATATTTAAGAAATTAAGAAGAAAAATAAGGAATATAATAAAAAAATAAATGAATATGTAAAAATAATACTCATATAATTATTATGGGAGTATTATTTATGAAAGATATAGAGGTAGAAAATGATTTAAAGTTACAAACTAAATTATATGTACTTGGCTTTTTTGTAATAGCTTTATTAGGTACTTTTTTACATTTTATTTATGAGATTAGTAATTATAATATACTTATTGCTCCCTTTAGTGCTGTTAACCAAAGTATTGGGGAACATATAAAAATTGCTGTGATACCTATGATTTTTTGGACTTTTATAGAGTTTATAACTTTAAAATTTAGAAGAGGAAATTTATGGTGTTCTCTTCTTTTAAAATTAATCACCTCTATTATTTTTATAATTCTTTTATCATTTATTTACAAATTAATTTTTCATAATCATAATATATTAGTAAGTATAACTATATTTTATTTTGCAATATTTCTTGCTCAAATTTTAAGTTATATAAAAATAACTAGTAATAATGTTAGTCAAAAAAATGAAGAAATAGCAAAATATATTGTAATTATAATATTTATCCTATTTGTTATATTTACATTTATACCACCTAAAATTAGTCTTTTTAAAGACGAAGTTACAAGTACATATGGTGTTTTTAAATTTGAATATTAAGGAGGAATTTTTTATGGCAAAACAAATATGGAAACCAGCGGTAATGTTAAATCCAGTACCAGCTGTGCTTATTACATCTTCAGATGGGAAAGTTGACAATGTATTTACTGTGGCATGGACTGGCACAGTATGTTCCGATCCTGCTATGACGTATATTTCAGTAAGGAAAGAAAGATTTTCTTATGATATAATTAAAAATAGTAAAGAATTTTGTATAAATCTTGTACCAGAATCACTTGTATATGCTACTGATTATTGTGGAGTAAAATCTGGTAGAAAAGAGGATAAATTTAAATCTATGAAATTAACAAAACAAAAAGCTAGTATAATTAAATCTCCTATTATTAAAGAAAGCCCTGTAAATATTGAGTGTAAAGTTACTGAAATAAAAGAACTTGGTTCACATGATATGTTTTTAGCACAAGTTGTGGCAGTTAATGTAGATGAAGAATATATAGATGAAAATGGAAGGTTTGATCTTGAAAAATGTGGACTTATAGCTTATTCTCATGGAGAATATTTTAAATTAGGTCAAAAAATAGGAAAATTTGGCTTTTCAGTGAAGAAATCTTGACAATATGGCAAAAAAGGTATATAATTTTCATGTAGTAAATATTAGTTTTTTTAAATAATTTTAATTTGATTTTAGGCTTACATTAAGTAAAGTATATATATGTTATAAATTTGTTATATATTTGTATTAAATTATTTTGTATAAAATTCTATTAATTGAATATATAAATTTTACTAAGTTTTTACCAATCTTTTCATAGTTTTCTTCCTTCGTTTCTTGAGACTACCTTGCATAAATTTTATGCAAGGTAGTTTCTTTTGAATAATAAAAATTACACTGCAAATTATAATTATTAGGTGATAATTATGCGAGAGATTAAAAAAGAAATTGAAATATTAGAAGAATTATATCAAAAATTACTTATAATAAAGGAAGTTATTTTAAGAGTATTAAAAGAAGAAATATTAGATAAAGGCTTAGAGGATAATATTAAAGAGGTATTACTAAAATATAATAAATTAATAATATCAATAAGAGGGATGCTTAAAACAAGAAAAAAAGATGTAACAAATTTGAGTCTTGGAGAAAAAATAGTAACTTATTTAAGTGTAAAAATTAATTTGAATAAAGAGGAAGTAACTAAAAATGTAGCAAATATAATTATACAAGATATTAATATGAATTCTAAAGAATTAGAAGAACTTAGTAATAAATATACAAAAATAAGTAAAACAATTCTAAATTTAATTGATAGAATAATTAATAATAATAATAATTGTGTTGAAATATTAAATAAATATGTATAAGTTAAATTTATCAATTTGAGTTGTGCAAAATGTATAAAAATTATGCAAAACTATTGACATAGTTAAAAAAAAAATGTATAATTTTATACGTAGAAACGTAGCATTAGCTCAGTTGGTAGAGCAGTTGCCTCTTAAGCAATTGGTCCAGGGTTCGAGCCCCTGATGCTGCACCATAAAATATATAATAACCTTATAAGTTAGATAAACTTATGAGGTTTTTTATTTATTATTTTTTTTACACATTTTTTCATCTAATTCTACATTCTCATACAAAGATAAATCCATATTATCTAAAGAATATTTTATACAACTTACTAATACATTATTAAAACTCATATTTTCTTTAATAGCAATTTTTCTTAAAGTATTATCAATACTTTCAGGAAGTCTTATGCATAATTTTACATTACTATCTTTATATTTTGATATTTTAAACATATTATCACCACTATTATTATTGCACAAAAGTATATTAAAATATACCATACAATAATATATACAAAAGTATTGAATTTTCAAAAATAAAATGATATAATTTTAATATAGCAAAAAATATGTGTTTAGTAAATTTGCTAAGAGTATATAAGGAGGAATTTTTTATGGAAGAAAAAAAGAAAAGTGGTATTGCGACAGCAGGTATGGTATTAGGAATTATTTCTATTTGTACATCATTTATTCCCATAATTAATAATTGTTCATTTGTTTTGGGTGTGTTAGCTTTAATTTTTGGTATAATTTCTATAATAAAAAAGACTAGTATTGGTAAATGCATTACAGCAATTATTTTAGGTATTTTAGCTATTATTATAACAATTACATTACAAAATTCATGGTCAAATTCTTTAAATGAGGTTAGTAATAATATAGATAAAATATCAGGAAATAGTACGGATGAAATCTTGAAAAATGAACTAGATGTAAACTTAGATAAATTTCAATATATAGACAATGATTATATTGATGAAACTCAAATGATTGTTAGATTGAAAAATAAGACTAATACTACAAAATCTTTTTCAGTACATATAGAAGCTGTAAATTCTAGTGGTGAAAGAATAAATGAAGATTATGTATATGCAAATAATTTAGCTGCAGGTCAAAGTCAAGAATTTAAGATATTTACTTATGTATCTTCAGATAAAATCGAAGCTATGAAAAATGCTACTTTTAAAATTATAGAAGTTTCATCTTATTAGAAATGTTAAAAACAGTGATTTTTTTGATCACTGTTTTTTTCTAAAATATAATCAGTTTTACAACATGATTTTTTATCCTAATGTAATTAAATCAAAAGTAAAATTGTTAATTTATTATATCTTTTAACAATATTTTAAGATGTATCAAGGTATAGAATCTGTATATATAATAATTAGTATGTAAGAATATTTAAAAGTAAATTCTTTTTAAGTGCAATATTGCTTTTTTATAAAGTGCAAAAATTGCACTTTAAATGTTGCACGTATATTAAATCAATGATATAATAGTAATATAGTTATTAATACAAGGAGGAAGAGCATGGAAAAAGTAAATTGTACGATTGCAGATATTCTTATGAATATACATGATGGAGAATGTATTTTTTTGAAAACCGATACATTGGAAATAGTAAATCCAATGGATTATCTAAAAAAGTTTTTACCTGAAAACCCTACAGAAGAAGATTACGAAAAACTACCAAGTAAGAAATCTTTAAATATATATCCCTTACCTAGTTATAGATTTATTGATCATAAAAATATTATGTCTGAGTTTACACATAATATATATGATAATAAAGAAATAAGAAAAAAGTTATTTTATATTTTAAGAAATTATGATTATATGGATAAATAGTTTGAAAGAAATAATAAAAAAAATAAAACCAAAATAAGAAAAAAAGGCATAGTTCCCCCTTACCCCCAAAAAT
>CANRGL010000042.1 GCA_947630145.1 uncultured Clostridia bacterium
ATACATTATTATTTTACTGTATATTTTAATTTGAAAATATTTTTGATTTTCTATATATTTATATGCGTAAATCTACAGTTATAATAATTCTAGCTGCAGTAGTAATACTAACACTAAGTAAAAATAATCCAGTAGAAAGTGCAAGAAAGGCAAGATTTATGGAAGATGTAAGAAGTTTCCAAGATGAACTAGCACTAAGTGTATCAAAGGATTATGTAACAAAAAAAGAAAATAGAAATGATAAATTTAATGCAACAGAATTTGATGATATAAAAGAATACATCCCAAGTTTTGCAAAAGATTATAAAGATAAATTTACAATACAAGAAGATGAACTTGTGTATAATAAAGATAAAATAACAGAAAATGAGAAAAAATGGTTAGACGAGTTAGGTATAGGAACAAAGAAAGAAAGTTTTGCTAAAAAAGTGGTGGAAGATCCAAAAAAATATTATGGACAGTATGTATTAAATTATACAACAGATCATGAAGAAACAAAAGATGCAGTAGAAAAATGGCAGATATTTCATTCAGATGGAGAAAATATATATTTAATATCAGATTATTATATAAAAGGACAATATGCACCTAGAGGGAAAAAAGGAAATTATATAAAAGTTTATACTGAGTTAAAAGATTATGGAGAATATATGGTAGATTTTTGTAGAGTGATTAACGATTACTCAGGCTCAGAAGATATAATAAACGAATCAAAAGCTAAAAAATGGATAGGCTGGGTAGATAGTTATCCTAATATTATGAATAAAAATATAAAAGCAGTAGCATATATGCTAGATACAAATGAAAATGTATGGGGAACGTTTGCAGGAGGTATGGCAGAATATGCAATAGGAGGACCAACATTAGAAATGTATATAGCGTCGTATAATAGCATGAATAAAACAAGTATAGCATGTGATAAAAATGATGAGGTAGGTTATTATATAAAAGATGAAAATAATGATTATAATTATTATCTAGGTTTAGGTACTTCACAAAAGAATAATTTATATTTAAAATCAGAAACTGTTAATTTAAGAGGAATGTGGATTGCTTCTCCTAATTTTTGTAGAAATAGTGATTTATATTCTGAAGATAGTAATAGATTATGTTCATGGCCATATGCAGAAGCTTCAGGATGTGGTTTTCGTCCTGTAGTTTGCTTAAAATCTGATGTTACATTAAAGGAAGTTTCAGGCGGATTTGAAATAGAATAAAAATTGTATAAATTTTAAGTAGTGTAAAATTACACTGCTTTTTTTACCTAATAATATAATTAAATTATATATATTTTCATATTTTTATATAAATATAAATATTTTTAAAAACTTTTGCATAAAAAAACAAGTACTTAATATATTTGTAGTAAAGTAAAAAACTTGGAGGTATAAAATGAAAGATTTAGATTTATATAAAGATATAGCTTCTAGAACAAATGGGGACATATATATAGGAGTTGTAGGGCCAGTAAGAACAGGAAAGTCAACATTTATAAAAAACTTCATGGAAAAGTTTGTCATTCCTAATATTAAGGATGAAAATAGACAAGAAAGAGCAATAGATGAACTTCCACAGAGTGCAGCAGGAAGAACAATAATGACTACAGAACCTAAATTTATTCCAAACGAATCTGTAGAAATATGCCTTGATGGAAATGTTAAAATGAAAACTAGACTTGTAGATTGTGTTGGATATTTAGTTGAATCTGCTAGTGGCCATATGGAAGATGGAGAGCCTAGAATGGTAAAAACTCCTTGGTCAGAAGAAGAAATGCCATTTGTAAGAGCAGCAGAGATAGGAACTGAAAAAGTAATAAAAGAACATTCTACAATTGGACTCGTAGTTACTACAGATGGTAGTATTACAGATATTCCAAGAGAGGATTATATTGAATCTGAAAATAGAGTAATAAATGAATTAAAACAAATAAATAAACCTTTTGTAGTACTTTTAAATTCTAGTCATCCAAATGATGAGAATACAAAAAGACTTGCAAAGGAACTTAATGAAACGCATGATGTACCAGTAATACCTATGGATATAGCTAATATGGATAGCTCTGATATATCACTTACTTTTGAAAGAATTTTAGATGAATTTCCAGTTACAGAAATAGGATTTAGACTTCCTGGTTGGTTTAGTATATTAGAAGTTGATAACTGGTTAAAGCAAGATATAATTAATATAGTAAAGAATAGTTTTACTGATAATTATTCTTTAAGGGAAGTAAAAGAAATTATAAATAGAATAAATGATGAAAGTGATATATTTGATAAAATATATATAGACGATGCTAGAATGGAAGATGGAACCATCAAGATACGTATGGATATAAATTCAAATATGTTCTATAAAATTTTAAGTGAGATTTCTAATTTAGAAATTACTTCTGATGGAGATATTTTTAAAATGTTAAAAGAATTTTCAAGATGTAAAGGTGAATATGATAAAATTGCAATGGCATTAGAAGAAGTAAAAATAAAAGGGTATGGAATTATAACTCCTGAAATGGACGATTTAAAGTTAGAAGAACCAGAAATAGTAAAACAAGGAAGTAAATATGGAGTAAAACTTAAAGCTTCAGCTCCATCAATACACATGATTAGAGCAGATATAGAAACAGAAGTTTCACCTATTGTTGGAAGTGAAAAACAATCAGAAGACTTGGTAAAATATTTACTTTCTGAATTCGAGACAGATCCTAAAAAAATATGGGAATCAAATATTTTTGGAAAGTCATTACATGAGCTTGTAAATGAAGGCCTTCATAACAAATTATATAGAATGCCAGATGAGGCACAAATGAAACTACAAGAAACATTACAAAGAATAATAAATGAAGGTAGTGGCGGACTTATATGTATAATATTATAGTAAAAAAAATAACAGCTCTCAAAAGTATTATTGGGAGCTGTTAAAAAAATAATTTAAATACGTTAGTTTTAGTAATTAAACTAAAAGTAAGTAGTAAAGCTAGTATTGATAAAAAAAACAAAGCTAGTTTGAACGCAAATTGTTTTAAATCATATAACATTGAGAAAAAATAATTTTTTGAATAACTTTTTCTATCATCTTGATTTATATTATTCATATTATTAATATCATTATTTCCTTCATATATATTTTGTTCATATTTGTTTACATAATCTTTTTGTGTATTATTATTTTTCATAAAGGAATTAATTGTATTATCTTTTGATAAAAGCATATTTTTTAAATAGTCATTTTCTTCTTTTAACGAAGAAATTATTTTTTTATATTGTTCAATTGAAGTATCATTAGTTTTTAGTGTTTCATCATATTCTTTTCTTTTATTCTCATCGCATAAAATGTTATAAGCCTCAGTTAATTGCTTTGTAATTTCTTCAGCTTTTATTTTTTCTTCTCCTTGAAATAAATCGGGATGATTTTTTTTAATCTTAATTTTATATACTTTTTTTATAATATCAGTAGAAGCTTTTGGATTTACCTCAAGTATTTCATAATAATTTTTCATATATTACCTCTATTAAAATTCTATATCATAAGTTTTTAAAAGTCAATAATTTGTATTTATATTTATTTAAAATAGTATTTTAGACAAAAAATCTAAGCTGATTTTTTTGTCGAAATTAAACTAAATTTAACAAGTTTTGTCGAAGGTATTTACAAAAAGGAAATTTTTTGTTTAAATATATCTAATTTAATTTGAAAATATTTTATTCTGATAATATTTGTTTAATCTATATAATTTTTTATCTTGTTATTTTTTTCATATATTTTAACCAAATTTATATATCAGTATTGATTTTTTTAAATTAAAGGGATATAATAAAGGAGGTGAAAGATATAAAATACACCGTAAAAAATGATATAATATTTAATTTTTTGTTTTCACACGAGGATCTATTAAAAGACTTTTTAGAGGCCATATTAAAGAAAAGCATAAAAGAAGTAGAAATAGCAAACCAGTTTTCATTAAATAAAATAAAGTATTATGAAAAAATAGGAGTACTAGATATAAAAGCAAAAATAAATGAAGAAGCATTAGTGAACATAGAGATGCAAAGAGATTCTCAAAGTTATTATACAAAAAGAGTACTGTTATATGCAGGAGGACTAATACGAGGAGAGTTAAAAGCAGGAGATAAGTACGAAGATTTAAAAGATGTAATAATGATAAATATCTTGGACTTTACAATATTTAATGATATAGAAGATGTACATACAATCTGGAAATTAAAGGAAATAAATCATTTAGATAAAAAAGCATTAGAAGGATTAGAGATACATTTTGTAGAGCTAGATAAATTTAGAAATAGTAAACCAGATATGTATAATAAATTAAATCAATGGTTAGCATTAATAGATACAGAAAACAAAAAATGGATGGAGGTAGCGATGGAAGAAAATAAAAAGATAAAAGAGGCAAAAGAGAAAGTAGACGATTTTATGAGTGAAGAAGATGCAAGAAGAATAACAGAATTAAGAGAAAAATGGAGACTAGATTATGCCTCATCGATATCAAGTGCTACCAAAAAAGGAATTGCTATTGGAGAAGCTAAATTAAATAAAGCAAAACATGATATAGCAAAAAAGCTACTAAATAAAAATTTAACTATCCAAGAAATAAAAGAAATCACAGGATTAGAAGAAAAAGAAATATTAAAAATAAAAAATAACAAGTAAATTAAAAGTACGTATACTAAACTAAATAGTATATGTGCTTTTTTTATAAATAAACAGTAATAAAAATAATATTAAACTGTAACAAAAATTTAACAATAAATTTGTTATGAAAACTTGCGTTTTTTTTTTTTTAGTGTATGCTATAAGGGACAAAAATAAATTATATAAAAATGTATTTATAAAATAGAAAAATAAAATTTATTATAAATAAAAAAATGGAGGAAAGTATATGAAAAAGAACAAAAGAGGTATATCGTTAATAGTATTAATAGTAACAATAATCGTTATAATAATACTTGCTGCAGCAGTAATACTAACACTAAGTAAAAATAATCCAGTAGAAAGTGCAAGAGAGGCAAGATTTAAAGAAGATGTAAGAAGTTTTCAAGATGAATTATCAATGTACTTGCTATCAGATATTGCAAAGGATAGTTCAGGTATAAGGGAAAAAATAACAACAGAAGATATGCCAAGTAAAGATGTAATGAATAATTATATAGAAAGTTTTAGTAGTAAATACGAAAACAAATTAGGAATATATGAAGATGAGTTAGTATATTATAAACCAGATGAAGAAGTAAAAAATAAAGTAACAGAAAAAGAAGAAAAATGGTTACAAGATTTAGGAATAAAATTAAAAGTTGTAGAAACAAGTGAGGAATTATTTGAATGGGGAAGTGATGATCCAAATAATCCTGAGTATTACACATTAAAAAAATATATAGGTAGTAAAACAAATGTAATTGTACCTAAAAGATGTCATATAGTTGGAAACGAGGCTTTTGATGGAAACTATGATATAACAAGTGTTACACTTCAAGAAGGAGTAACAAATATAAAAGATGAAGCTTTTGGAAATTGTAGAAATTTAAAAACAGTAAATTTACCAGACAGTTTAGAGTATATATCATCTATGAGCTTTTATGATACAGGACTAAGAAGTATAACAATACCACCAAAAGTTACTTATATATCGTCACATACTTTTACCTCTTGTTATTATTTAGAAGAAGTTGTTTTTAATAATATAGAGGGTATAGGTGAACAGGCATTTTCAAATTGTAATAGCTTAAAAAATATTGAATTACCAGAATCTATTACATATATTGGACGAAAAGCTTTTGAGCTAACAGGATTATCTAGTGTATATTTACCATCAAATTTAAGCTCTATAGGTGATGGAATCTTTGCTGATTGTAAAAATCTTGTAACTATAGATGTTGATGAAAACAATCCAAATTATACTAGTATTGATGGAGTGGTATATTCTAAAGATAAAAAAAGAATAGTAGAATTTCCTGCAGGAAAAAATCTTGAAAGTTATACAGTAGATGATAATGTAGAATATATATCCAATGAAGCTTTTATAAATTGTAGTAATTTAAAAAGGATAACATTAGGAAATAATGTAAAAAGTATAGGGGATTATTCATTTATGAAATGTACTAATTTGGTAGATATAAATATACCATCAAGTTTAGAAGAAATAAAATATAATTCTTTTGGTGTTTGTAGTAATCTTTCAAATATATATATTCCTGCAACTATAAAGAAAATGGGGGGAATTGTTTTTCATATGTGTTATAATTTAACAATTGATTGTGAATTTGAAGAAAATAATATACCAAGTACTTGGGAAAGTAATTGGTATGGAAGTGCTAAAGCTATAAATTATGGAGTAAAAAGAGAAGATTAATATGGCTAGTTAATTTATACAAAATACAATCAGTGTTAATGTACAATTATTAGAGTATATAATTTATATAAAATTAAAGAAATATTAAAAGTAACGAATAACAATAAATAATTTAAAAGTACGTATACTAAACTAAATAGTATATGTGCTTTTTTTATAAATAAACAGTAATAAAAATAATATTAAACTGTAACAAAAATTTAACAATAAATTTGTTATGAAAACTTGCGTTTTTTTTTTTTTAGTGTATGCTATAAGGGACAAAAATAAATTATATAAAAATGTATTTATAAAATAGAAAAATAAAATTTATTATAAATAAAAAAATGGAGGAAAGTATATGAAAAAGAACAAAAGAGGTATATCGTTAATAGTATTAATAGTAACAATAATCGTTATAATAATACTTGCTGCAGCAGTAATACTAACACTAAGTAAAAATAATCCAGTAGAAAGTGCAAGAGAGGCAAGATTTAAAGAAGATATACGAAATTTTCAAAGTGATCTATCAATGTATTTAGGTAATCAGATATTAACAGATATATATGGAACAAGAGAAAAAATAACAAGTTCAGAAACTCCTAGCCTTGAAGAAATGAAAAAATATATATCAAGTTTTACCAAAAAATATGAAAAAAAGCTTGGAATAGAAGAAGATGAACTTGTTTATTTTCCAAATGAAGTATCTACAAAAGAGAAGAAATGGCTAGATGATTTAGGAATAATGCCAGCAGGATTTACAATACATGAGGCATATGAAGATTGCTTTAAGTGGAGTGATGATTATATAACGGGGTATTATAGCGATAAACTAAAAGAATATTTAAAAGAGACAAATGGAGTTTTAAAAATTCCAAAAAGATGTTCAGGATTTTATGACTATGCTTTTAATGGTTGTAATTTATTTACAAGTTTAATTTTTCAAGATTATAAAGATATACGTGTATACGATTATTCGATTAGAAATTGTAGAAATTTAAAAAATATAAAAATTTCAAAGACAGTAACTTTAATCGAAGAGAATAACTTTACTGATTTTGAAGATCTTGTAAGTTTTGAAGTAGATGAAGAAAATCCAAATTATAGTTCTAAAGATGGAATTTTGTATAATAAGGATAAAACTACATTAATTGCAGCACCTGGGACAATTGAAACATGTAAAATCCCAGATACAGTAAAAATTATTGGTGGATCTGCATTTGAACATTGTGAAAAATTAAAAGAAGTAGAATTTCCAAAAGGGCTAACTGAAATTAGTTATTGGGGCTTTGGAGATTGTTACAGTTTGACAAATATAACACTACCAGAAAGTTTAGTTAAAATAGGTAATAATGCATTTTGTGGTTGTAGAAGTTTAAAAGGTGAAATTATAATACCAGATAATGTAGAATCTATTGGTGGAAGTGTTTTTAGTAACTGTCATAATATAACAAAAGTAATACTTGGTAAAAAAGTAAAAGAAATAGAAAATAATGCATTTTATGCTTGTAATTCACAAACAGAATTTGAAGTTGATAAAGAAAATAATTATTTCAATACATATGATGGAGTTTTGTATGATAAAAATTTAACAAAAATAGTATATATTCCTTACGGAAAAAAAGGTCAACTTAATATACCAAAAACTTTTACGACTTTTAGTCTAACATATAATAATCTTAGTCAAAATAAACAAATAACAAAGATAGAAGTTGATAGTAATAATCCAAATTATAGTTCGCAAGATGGAATATTATATGATAAGAATAAAACTAATCTAATTTTTGCACCTTCAGGACTAAGTGTAGAAAATTTAACAATACTTGATAGTGTACAAAATATATCAGACTATGCATTTAGTTCTTGTGAAAATGTAACAGGCTCTTTACATATTCCAGAAGGAGTAAAGTCCATTGGAAGTAGTTCTTTTGCTTATACTGGATTATCAGGTGAAGTAAATATACCATCAAGTGTTACTACTTTGGGTAAAAATATTTTTGAAGATTCTAAAAAAATAACAAAAATAAATATAGATGAAGGAAACCAAAATTATAGTTCACAAGAGGGAGTAGTATATAACAAAAATAAATCTACATTGTTATTTGCACCAGAGGGAGTAACAATTAATAATCTTACTTTGCCAGATAGTGTAAGGATAATTGAAAAAAGAGCTTTTGATGATTGTAGAAATATTTCAGGTACATTAAGATTAAATAATAATTTAGAAACAATTAAAGAAAATGCTTTTTGGAATACTGATATTAGTGAAGTTATAATTCCTGCAACAGTTACTAATATAGAAGTAGGAGCTTTTGCATATTGTTATCTGCTTAGAAATATAAGATGTGGATCAAATTCTAAACCTGATGGTTGGGATGAATATTGGATTTATGAATGTAATCCAATAATTGAATGGGGATATACAGAATAAAAAATATTTAAAAAAATGATAAAGAATAATTAAAAAGTGCGTATACTAAACAAAATAGTATATGTACTTTTTTATGGCTATATAAGGAAAATAGAAAGAAATAAAAAAATATAAAAATTTGTTATGAAAACTTGCGTTTTTTTTTTTTTTAGTGTATGCTATAAGGGATAAAAATAAATTATATAAAAATA
>CANRGL010000043.1 GCA_947630145.1 uncultured Clostridia bacterium
TACTATTTTAGATGATACTTATCAACAAATACATAATTCTGTCACTAAAATTTTATTTTCTAGTCTGAATAGTAACTACTTTTAATATACACACTTTTCAACTATTATTTCTTTTTTTTCTTACCTTTTGAGAATTTTGAAACTATCCCATCAAATATATACCATAATGGTGATGCTATAAATATTGAAGAATAAGTACCAACTAAAACACCTATTGTTAGAGGTAATGCAAATTCTTTTAATACAGTTTGATTATTTATAAGTGCAAAAACATACACAACCACTATTGCTGTTATAGTTGTAAGAGAAGTATATATTGTTCTTTTTATTGTTTGAGTTAAACTTGTATTTATAGTATCTTTCATATCATTAGATTTTGTAACTTTTCTTTTATTTTCTCTTATTCTATCATATATAATTATTGTATCATTTATAGAATAACCAATAATTGTAAGTATTACTGCTACAAATGTAGAATTAATAGGAAGTCTAAATATTCCATATATTGCAATTATAAACAAAGTATCATGAACAAGTGCGATAATTGCAGTAATTGCTGCAGTAAAACCTAAAGTTTTAAACCTAATTCCAATATATAACAATATTAAAACTACTGCAACACCTATTGCAAGTAAAGCAGAATTTAAAAGTTCACTTCCATAAGATGGTTGAACATTTCTAACAGATGGTTCATCCATTTTAGTATATTTTTCTTTTAAAGCTGTTACTACTTTAGCTGATTCTTCTTCAGACATTACTTCAGTAGTTATTGTTACAGAAGATGTTCCACCTGTCATTTTTTGTACAAGTGCAGTTTTTTGAACTGAATCTTTAATTATATTTTCAATATCAGTATTGTTATATTCTTCTTTTAAATCAGCTTCTATCTTTGTTCCACCCTTAAAGTCTATATCAAATTTAAATCCTGTAACAAGCCCTAATACTATTCCACTAACAATAACTATTAATGAGAAAGCAAAACAAACATATCTATATTTCATAAAATTAATATTCATATTATTTTGCCTCCTTTTCTTTTCTTAATCCAAATAAAAATTTACTTTTATTGCTAATTGGCATAAATTGTTTTAATATAAATCTTGTAAATACAACTGCTGTAAGTAAACTTGTAAGTGTACCAATTACAAGAACTATTCCAAAACCTTTTATAGTTCCTACACCAAATATATATAGAAGTAGTGCAACCACAAATGTAGTAACATTTCCATCAATTATAGCAGACATAGCATTTTTAAAACTTTTATCAAAAGCTTTTTTAGGACCGATATTGTTTTTTAATTCTTCTTTTAATCTTTCAAAAATAATTACATTAGCATCTACTGCCATACCAATTGAAAGTATCAATCCTGCAATACCAGGAAGTGTAATGCTTATTCCTGTATTTGCAAGTAAAAGTAAAATAATACTTACATATGCAACTAAAGAAACGCTTGAAACAAATCCAGGAATTCTATATATAACTATCATTATTATACAAATAAGTAATAACGCAACAATACCTGCCTTAATACTAATCTCTAAAGCTTGTTGTCCAATATATGGCCCTATGTATTCTTTACTTATTACATCAAGTGAAAAAGGTAATGCACCAGATGAAATAAGCATTGCATATTCATTTGCTTGAGCTTTCTTTTCTGCATAAGTACCTTGTCCCATAGTAATTATAGCAGTATTAGACTCTATTTTACTATTTACAATTGGTGCAGCAATTTCAGTATCATCTAAATATATTGACATTGCTTGACCAACTAATTTACCAGTAGCTTCTGCAAATTTTGAACTTCCCTCACTACTAAACTCTAAAACAACATGAGGAGATGGAAGTCCTGTATTATCAGTTGGATCTTCATTATATTTTGCATCCTTGATATCCTCACCCTCAAGCAAAACATTTCCTTCAGGATCCTTAAACATTATTTTAGCAGTTTTATCTAATCCTTCAACAGCCTCTAGTGGATCTTTAGACTGATCGTTTATATCTGCTGGAATATCCACGCTTATTTGTGACGTAGCGTTATCTGTTCTTACTATGTAATCAAATATATTTTTTGCTTCTAATCTTTTTGTTATTACAGCTTTAGCTTTTGTTAAATCTTGTTCTGATATAACTGTCCCTTCATCGGCTTTAGCTTGATATACTATTGATACTCCTCCACTTATATCAAGGCCTGTTTTTATATTTTTAGCACTTTTTATAATTTGTTTATCTCCTATTTTAACACCAAAAAGTACAAGATAGGCAAGTGCTAAAATTATAATTAGAGAAATTATAATTTTAAAAACATTTTCTTTCTTCATTAAAGTCACCTCTACAATAGCATAATTATACTATTTTTTTTATATATAGTCAATCAATCTTCTACAATTTTCTACAAAAAAATAACACATTTGCATGTGTTATTCATTTATATTTTTTAAACTATCTTTAAAATCTTGTTCAGGATTATCCACATTATTAACACTAGTTGTAGAAATATTATTGCTTTGGTTGTCAATAACATCATTTTTACTACTCATTTGACTGTTTTGTTTATCATTATTATAATTATTATCATTATTATGAGTTTGAGTAGTCTGAGTTATATTATTAGTATACACACTTTTATTATCATTAACTAAATTATCTCTATTATGAATTAATTTATCAATTACATCATAATGGCTCTTAGGATCTTTTATACTGTAAATTACCAAACCATTATTTCTATCATTATCAGCATTAGTGTAAATAACCATAATTCCATAATTTAAAATTCTATCCCATATAGTTCTTCTTATTTCCACTTCTTTAATATTTTTATATTCAATATTTTTTCTATGCTGATTTAAAAAATCATCTTCATAAACCATCATATGATCATAAAATGTATATGTAACATGATTATACTGTAATTTTTGAAAAATAATTGTACATATTAATTTTATAATTGTTATAACAATGGCAATTATACAAATTATAATCAATATCTTATCAATTTTAATATTATTCATAATTTCATAATTAGCAAAACTTAAACTTGGAGCTTTAAAAGATATAATCAAAGTTAATACTAAAAATAAAATTAAAATTACTAAAGAATTTCTTATTTTCTTACCTGTAGGCATCCCCAATTCATATAATAAATTAAACTTAGGAATAATTTGATACCTTACTTCTCTATTTTCTTCCATAATAAACTACCTACTTTCTAATAATAGTACCTATTTTTTCACCATTAACAGCACGTATAATCGAATTTTCTTCATTTAATGCAAATACATAAATAGGTATATTATTTTCCATACATAAAGTTATCGCAGTAGTATCCATTACTCCAAGTCCCTCAGATATAGACTGCATATATGTAACTTCATCATATTTTTTTGCATCTGAATATTTCTTTGGATCCTTATTATATACTCCATCAACATTTTTAGCTAAAAGTATTAAATCTGCATCTATTTCAGTTGCCCTTAATGCTGCACAAGAATCAGTTGTAAAATATGGATTACCTGTTCCTCCTGCAAATACAACAACTCTTCCTTTTTCTAAATGTCTTAATGCCCTTCTTCTAATATATGGCTCTGCTATTTCTCTCATTTCAATAGAAGTCATTGTTCTTACTTCTATCCCTTTACTTTCTGCCATTTCTTGAAGTGCCAAAGCATTAAGCACTGTTGCAAGCATTCCCATATAATCAGATGTTGCTCTTTGCATATATTCATCACCATATCTACCACGCCAAAAATTTCCAGCTCCAATTACTATAGCTACCTGTATTCCAGTTTTTGATATTTGAATAATTTGATCGACTACTTTTTCTAGTTTGTTACTATCTATACCTCTTCCGTTTTCTTTTCCGATTGCTTCCCCACTTAATTTTATTAATACTCTATTATATTTTTTATCCATAACATACCCCTATTTTTTACTTTTCTTCTTAGTATTATCTTTTAAAGTGCCATTTTCTTTTTCAATTTTAATTAATTCTTTTGTTATTTTATTTTTATCTACATGATAAATAATTGTTACTATTAGTAAAAGTATTATAATAACTCCTAAAACTATATACATACTATCACCAAACAAATTATATACTATCCTTTATAATTTTTCAATACTTTTTTACTAATATAGAAAAAAGAAAAGCAGTACTAAAGATTATATAGTACCACTTTTCTTATAATTAATTTCCTTTTACTTGTCTCATTACTTCTTCAGCAAAGTCAACTTCTTCTTTTTCGATTCCTTCGCCTCTTTCAAATCTAGCAAATCTACGAATTACTATATTTTCACCTATTTTTGCAATAAGTTCTGTTAATAATTCATTCACTGTTTTATCAGGATCTTTTACAAAAGGTTGATCAAGCAAACATATTTCAGAATAAAATTTATTTAATCTTCCTTCTACCATTTTCTCAACAACAGCTTCTGGTTTACCTTCATTTAATGCTTGAGCTTTTAAAGTTTCTCTTTCTTTTTCAACTACATCTGCTGGAACTTCTTCACGTCTTATATATTTTGGTCCTGTTGCAGCAATATGCATTGCAATATCTTTAACAAATTGTTTAAAATCATCGTTATTTGATACAAAGTCTGTTTCAGAGTTTACTTCTACTAAAGCACCATATTTACCACCATGCACATAAGCTTCTACAAGTCCTTCTGAAGCAACTCTACCAGCTTTTTTAGCAGCTTTTGCAATTCCTCTTTCTCTTAAAAGTTCAATTGCTTTATCTATATTACCATCTGTCTCTACTAATACTTTTTTACAATCCATAATTCCAGCATTAGTTCTATCTCTTAATTCTTTTACTTGTGTAGCAGTAACTGCCATAAAACATTCCCCCTACTTATTTATCTTCTGATTTTTCTTCAGTCTTTTTATCTTCTTTAACTACCTTTTCTTTTTTTTGATAGTTATTTCTTCTATTATTTTGTCTTGGCTTTCTTTCGATCTTATCTACGCCTTCTTTTTTAACTAATTCTTCCATTGTTTCTAATTCTTCATCTACAGGAGCTTCAGTTAAGTTACCTTCTTTAGCTTCAACTACTGCATCAGCTATTTTACCAGCAATTAAACTTACTGATCTTACAGCATCATCATTTCCAGGTATAACATAATCAACATCATCAGGATTACAATTTGAATCTATAAGACCTATAGTAGGTATTCCAAGTTTTCTAGCTTCTTTTGTGCATATATATTCTTTTTTAGAATCAGCTAAGAAAATTAATGATGGAAGCTTATCCATTTCTTTAATACCACCTAAATTTGTATTTAGAGTTTCCATTTCTTTTTTTAGTCTCATAACTTCTTTTTTTGGTAGAACTTCAAAAGTTCCATCTTCTTCCATTTTTTCAAGTTCAACTAATCTTTTTATTCTTTTTTTGATTGTTGAAAAGTTTGTAAGAGTACCACCTAACCATCTACTGTTAATATAATACATTCCACACTTTTCAGCTTCTTGTTTTATAGTTTCTTGAATTTGTTTTTTAGTTCCAACAAATAGAACTAGCCCACCTTTTGCTACTACCTTTTTAGTAAGGTTATATGCTTCTTGAGCCTTTTTTAAAGTTTTTTGCAAGTCTAAAATATAAATTCCATTTCTTGCAGTATAAATATATGGAGCCATTCTAGGGTCCCATCTTTTTGTTTGGTGTCCAAAATGTACACCAGCTTCTAGTAATGATTTCATAGGTATAATTGACATTTTTAAATCCTCCTTCTTTCTTCCTCCACAAGTATCAACGTTTTGCTAATCCAGTTATACTGGAAGAAGTACAAAACTCCTCTTGTGTGTGTATTACTTGTTATTGCAAGCTTATATATTATATCATAAAAAAGGCAAGAGTTCAATACTCTTGCCTAATTTTTTAAAAAATTAACATAACTTTCTGCCTACGTAGACATGCATTGTGCCAATTTTTACTTCTCTATTAAGGAGTTCTTCTGCTTTTAAAACAAAATCTGATTTTAATTTTTCATTATATAAAAACGAATTACTCACAAAAACATTACATCCTGTATAATGTCCATTAAGTTTAATTTTTAAAGAATGTTTCTTTTTACTTTGTGCCTCAGAATCAAATTTCTCAATTAAAGAAATCACTCTCCTTGAAATGTTTTCTGCCTTCAAATTTTCTTTTGTAACTATGCTCATTCTGAGCCCTCCTAAAATATATTTTTCTCAAATTAAAGAAATCTAAAGTATTCTCAAATTTGAGAAATTTACAAATAAAACTAGTTATTATATTATATTACATAAATTTAATTTTGTCAACTTATTTTTACTTTTTATAACGAATATCAAATAAAAAATAGGACATAATATATTTATCATTTTATTTTGTAATACTTTCTTGCCTTCTTATGTATTTGATTCATAAAAATTTGTTTGTGTTTTAAATAGTTTCTTCTATCAAACGGATATAATATAGCAAGTTGTTTTTTTAAACTCTCATATTTTTTTAATTCATCTGGATGTGAAAGTAAATAATCTCTATATAATACATATTCATACCAAACATCACTATTTAATGTAGTAAAATATATATGAAAATCTCTTTTTACGCTATTACCTTTTAAAAACTGATATCTATCATTTTCACATTCTATCGGTCCTTTATATATATATCCATTTTCTTCTAATATTTTTTTAATTTCGTCTATCTTATCTAAACTTTTTATAGCGCATACCATATCAATTATAGGTTTTGATACTATACCTGGCATTGACGTACTTCCAACATGTTCAATCTTAATTATCCTATCGCCTAAAAGCTTAATTAAATTTTCTTTTTCATTTTCAAAAAGCTCTTTGTATATTGGATTATACTCTTTTAAAACTACTGTATTTATTTCAACACCTAGTATTTCATCATATTCAATCCATTTACATTCAAAAGTAACTTTATTTTCATCTATTTTCATTATAACATAACTTCCAGATATGTTATGATCTCTAGATTCACTTAAACTTCCTGGATTTACAACTATAACACCATCTTTTTCTATACATTTTTGTATATGACTATGACCATATAAAGCTATACTTGCATTAAACTCTTTTGCCCTTTTTATAATTTCATCATGATTCATTTTTACATTAAACATATTACCATGAGTAGCATAAATTTTTATACCGTATATTTCAAATATTGCTTCTTTAGGCTCTAACCAATCCATATCATGATTTCCCATTATATAGTATATTGGAATATCTGGATATTTTTGCTTTATTTTATCAATATCTGCATATTCGTCACCTAAATGTATAATATAGTCAATACAATCTTCATTTAAAATCATATCGATATTTGATATATCTTTATGAGTATCTGAAATTATTGCTATTGTTTTCATTTTTTACCTCTATTCAAACTCAATATCATCATCTTCTAAATCAAAATCTTTATTTAAATTACTTGTTTGATCATCCATGTTTGAAAACTCTATTTCATTTTTTAAAAATCCTTTATTTTTTATCTTGTTATGCACTTCAACCATTTTTAAAAATTCATCTTTATTTTCAACACCTTGTATGCTTCTAAAGCTTTTAATTATCTCATCTTTATTTATTTCTTTATCTAAACTATCAGCCTTTTCATTTCTAAATGCTTTCTTTTCACTTAAAAAGTTAATTGCTTCCTCATTTAGTTTTGGATATTCTTTTATATTTTGCTTGTAATTTTCAATAACATTAGTAATACTTTCTATATTTTTTTCATTATTATCTAATTTTATTAATATTAAAGTATTATTTGCATTTTCAATAATTTCTTCTTTTAATTCAAAAGGAATTACCAAAATAGATATAGAGTTTGCATTTTTTAATATTATAATATTTTCTTTTAGCATATTTCTATAATCATTATTATTTTGATAAAATACATTATCTTTATTTGCTAAATCTAAAACTATCTTCTTAGTTGTATATTTTTTTGAAACACCTATAAATAACTTTGTAAAATTTTTTATACTATCTTTTAATCTTTCGAATGTATTATTATCAATTGATCCTAAAACAACGATCTTTTCATCATTTTCTTGCAATAAAAAATCATTTAAATATTCTATCAATTTATCTTTATTTTCTTGCTTAAATATAACTTCCATAATACTCCTTCTTATCTTCACATATACATTAAATATATTCCTCATATGCTCTTTTTGCACTTTTATATTCCTTTTCCATCATATTTATCTTATCTCCTCTTTTGATACTTTTCTTATGCTTACCTTTTGTCTTTCTTTTTCTTTTAAT
>CANRGL010000044.1 GCA_947630145.1 uncultured Clostridia bacterium
ATTCAATTATCATATCCTTGAATGGTTAAAATCAGATTTAAATGTTGCAATACAATAATAATATAGTTATTATGCATTAAAAAATTTTAATTATATGGATCCAAATTATTAAACAATTAATTTTAATAATTTGGGTTCATTTTTATAATTATATATATATTACATAAGTGCTTTTTCTTGACTTACAAACTTTTGTTTAGTATAATATATATTAGCATAAGAGGTGTAATATGATAGTAAAGGTACTTATAAATACTTCTGTAAGTAAGTTAAATAAAGTATATGATTATAACGTTCCAAAACACTTAGAAAATAATATAGAGCTTGGTAAAAGAGTAGAAGTAAGTTTTGGAAACAAAAAAGATACAGAAGAAGCAATAATTGTTAAAATAGTAAAAGATGAAGAATATATATCAAAATATAAATTAAAAGATATAATAGATGTAATTGATGAAGTATCATATATTGATGAGAATAGATTAAAACTTGCTAAAAATATATCTTACTTGTATTTTTGTAATGTATATGATGCTTTAAAATTAATGTTGCCACCTGGAACTAGAACAAAAGGAAGTAATAAAAAAATAGATATAAAAAAAGAAACGGCTGTAAGATTAATAGTATCACCAGATAAAATAATGCAAGATATTGAAGATAATATTATTTCATCTGCAAAACATATTCGTTTGCTTACTTTTCTAATGTATAATGATTTAGTGTTATTAAGTGATATTATTGAGGGACTTAATATATCACGTGCTGTAATAAAAACTGTTGAGAAAAAAGGATATATCCAGTTATATAAAATCGAAAAAGAAGTAGATTTATTAGAAGAATTAAATGTAGAAAAAAGTTATCCTAAAATTCCTACAAAGGAGCAAAAATATGCTATAGATAAAATTAATACTAAAATATACGATGAAAAATATAGTGAATGTTTACTTTTTGGAGTTACAGGAAGTGGAAAAACAGAAGTTTATTTACAAGTAATTGAAACTGTCTTAAAGCAAGGTAGAAAAGTAATAGTCCTTGTACCTGAAATATCACTTACATATCAGACTGTAGAAAGGTTTGTATCAAGATTTGGAAATAATGTAGCAATATTACATAGTAAAATGACAATTGCAAAAAGAAAAGAAGAATACAAAAGAATTAAAGATGGAAAAGTAGATATTGTTGTTGGAGCAAGGTCTGCTATATTTGCACCAATTAAAAATCTTGGACTTGTAATAATTGATGAAGAACATGATTCTAGTTATTATTCTGGTAGTACTCCAAAATACTCAACTAAAGAAGTTGCAAGATATATATGTAAAGATAATAATGCAGTACTTTTACTAGGATCAGCAACTCCAGAAATTTCTTGTTTTTATAAAGCAAAAAATGGAAATATTGATTTATTAGAACTTAAAAATAGGCCTGGAAATGCAGTTCTTCCTAAAATAGAAATTGTGGATATTAAAGAAGATAGAATTCTTGGAAATACATCTATTTTTCCATTAAGGTTAAAAGAGGAAATTTTAAATAATATAAAAAATCACGAACAAACTATGATATTTTTAAATAGAAGAGGATATACTTCATATCTTACTTGTAAAGATTGTGGAAAAATATTTAAATGTCCTAATTGTGATGTAGCAATGACATATCACAAAAAGAGTAATTTACTTCTTTGTCATTATTGTTCACATGTAGAAAAAAATATAACAACTTGTTATAACTGTTCAAGTACTAATATTACATCTGGAAGTATAGGAACACAAAAAATAGAAGAAGAATTAAAAGAAATTTATCCTAATATTTCTACTATTAGAATGGATGCAGATACTACTGTTACAAGAAATTCACATCAAGAAATACTAGATAAATTTAAAAATGAAAATATTGATGTTCTAATAGGAACACAAATGATAAGTAAAGGTCATGATATACCAAATGTAACGCTTGTTGGTATTTTAGGAGTAGATAATATGCTTGCAATGAGCGATTATACAGCAAGTGAAAAAGCATATTCTAATATATCGCAAGTTGCAGGTAGAGCAGGTAGAGGTTTACTTAAAGGTAGAGTTATAATTCCTACATCTGATCCAAATAATTACATTTTAAAGGCAATTGTATCTAATGATTATGAAAATTTCTATAACAAAGAGATAGAATATAGAAATACATTTAATTATCCTCCATTTTCAGATATAGTACTTTTTGAATTATCATCTAAAGATTTTAAAATTTTAAAAGCACAAGCAGATATGTTTTATAACATTCTAAATAACGATAATAATGGCATGTATAAAGTTTTTACTCCTAGATTTCCTTTTATTAGGAGGATAAATAACAAATACAGAATTAATATATTAATAAAAACAAAGTTAAATAAGGATGTATATAATGAGATTTATAAAAAGATAAATATGTTTAATAAAAATAAGAAAAAAGAATTAAATATGTCTATAACTAAAAATCCTACAAGCATATCTTAAAAAATAATTAATTAATTTTATAAAAAAGATCTAATAATTATTGTTACTAAAACTATTAGATAGGTAAGTCTGTTAAGTCTAAATTTAATTTAACAGATTTTCTTTTTTTAATATATTGATAAATTTTGGATTTTAGTATAAAATATAAATATATATGAAAGAATTGAGGTATGATATATGAAAATAACTTTTTATGGAGCAGCTAAGACCGTAACTGGCTCTTGTACTATGATTGAGACTTCTGGTAAGAGGTTTTTAATTGATTGTGGAATGTTTCAAGGCAAAGTTACTGATCAAATGTTAAATTATGATGATTTTCCTTTTGATATCTCTAGTATTGATTTTATGATATTAACACATGCACATATTGATCATAGTGGAAGAATTCCAAAATTATATAAATCAGGATATACAGGTGTTATATATGCTACTAATGCAACAGTAGATCTTTGTGGTATAATGTTACCTGATAGTGGTCATATACAAGAAAAAGAAATTGAATGGGTAAATAAAAAAAGAAGAAGAGCAGGAAAGAAAGAAAATGATCCGATGTATACAGCACAAGATGCCATAGATTCATTAGTATTATTTAAAGGTGTGGATTATAACGAAGAAGTAGTAATAGATGATAATATATCATTTAAACTTGTTGATGCTGGACATATGCTAGGATCTAGTATAGTTTTACTTGATATAACAGAAGATTCTAAAAAACAAAGAATTGTATTTACTGGAGATTTAGGCAACAAAAATATGCCTATAATAAATGATCCAACATATATTGATGGTGCTGATCATTTAATAATGGAATCTACATATGGTAATAGATTGCATGGTAAAATGGAAGACCAATCTGAAAAATTTATTGACATTTTACTTAAAACTATTGAAAGGGGAGGAAATTTAATTATCCCTTCATTTGCTGTTGGTAGAACGCAAGAAATATTATATGAAATTAATAAATATGCTGCTAAAGAAGGATATAGTGAAAAATTAAAAAACATACCTGTATATGTTGATAGTCCTCTTGCAGTAAATGCTACAAAAATATTTGAGCAAAATCCAGAATATTACGATAAAGAAGCATTAGACTATCTATTAAAAGGTGATAATCCAATAGAGTTTGATAATTTACATTTAATAACAACATCTGATGAGTCAAAAGCTTTAAATGAAGATCCAACACCAAAAGTTATTATATCTGCAAGTGGTATGTGTGAGGTTGGAAGAATTAAGCACCATTTAAAACATAATTTGTATAGACCAGAATGTACAGTACTTTTTGTAGGTTATCAAGCAACAGGAACTTTAGGTGAAAAAATTCAAACAGGTTCAAAAATTGTAAAAATATTTGGAGAAGAAATTGCAGTAAATGCTGAAGTTGAATATTTAGATGCTTTTTCTGGCCATGCAGATAGAGATGGACTTCTTGAGTGGATAGAGAAGATGGATAAAAAACCAAAAAATATTTTTATTAATCATGGAGAATACATAGCTCAACAAGTATTAAGAAATTATATTTTAGACAAATTTAATATTCCAGTGGTAATACCAAACTATGAAGATACCTATACTATTGATGGTGAATTTATAAACTCAAATAAAATTGAATATAAATCTACTAGATTTGATATACTTGAAATGTTATCTTTCTTAAAACAAGATGTTGATGATGTAACTAATATGATAAAATCTGAGATAAAAACAACTGTTGATTCTACTACTTTAAATGATATATATTCAAAATTAGATGAAGTAAAAAAAGCATTATCTAATACAAGAGATATAAATAGAAAATAAATATAAATGTAAATATTTTGAATACTCCTTTTTTATTAAACATATATTTTAATATATTGTTAATAAAAAGGAGTTGTTTTATGTGCTAATAAGTGCAATTAAACTTGATAAATCAAAAAGACTTTGGATTGTTATAACATTAGCAATAATTACTGCCATATTTCTTATAATAATAGCTTTTTTTAGTGTGTATAATAAAGAAAATAGAAAAGTAAAAACTAATAAAAATGAATTATTTTTAATAAAAAGCTATATTGCAGAATATGATTTAACAACATTTAGTAATAAAAATCAAAATACATATCATATGAAAGAATGGTATTTAAATGATAATGAAAAAGAAAACTTTAAATTTGACTTTAAAAATGAAGAAGATGAACATGTAATATTTACTATTTTAGATAAATCAATTAATATTACTAGTGATAAACAAATAAGTAGTTTAAATATTGATGATTATAATGTAAGTAAAACAAATTTATTAAGTATTTCAACTTTTTTTAATATATATAATAATTTTTTAGAAAAGGAAAATGAAAATATAAAGTTAGAAACAAAGAATATAGATGAAAATACACATTATATAGTAAATATTAATAATATTAATAATAAAAATATGGATAATGCTAATGAAAGTTTATCTTATTTTTCTTTTTTATTAAATAAAGGACTTAAAATATCAAAAATAGAACTTATAGTAAATAATGATAATATTCCAATAGAATATTATGTTGTTGATGAAAATAGTAAGGTGTTTTTGTCAATAAAATTTACTAATTTTGATATTAAAAGTAAAATTGATGAAAAAATATTTGCAAATTTTAATAAATAGTGTATAATATATGAAAGTGGGGAATAATTTTGAAAATAAAAAGAGGGGACATTTTTTATGCAGACTTAAGTCCTGTTGTTGGATCAGAACAAGATGGAATAAGACCAGTACTTGTTATACAAAATGATATTGGGAATAAATATAGTCCAACTGTAATTGTACTTGCAATAACTACAAAAAATAAAACTAATATCCCTACTCATATACCAATAAAAGCTGGTGATTGTGGACTTGAAAAAGATTCTATAATTTTAGTTGAGCAAGTAAGAACGTTAGATAAAATACGTTTAAAAGAAAAAGTAGGAACTTTAGATGATATTACTATGGAAAAAGTAAAAGAGGCATTAAAACTAAGCTTAAGTATCAGATATGATATAGAAGAACTGTTTAGAGATTGGTAAAATACATTTTATGTATTAGGAGTGAAAAAATGGATAAGAGAAAAAATAATAAAAATACAAAAGTTTTCAAAACAAGATCTTTAAAGAAAAGAGCAAATAAAGATGTATCTGCAGGTAAAACTCAAGTTGTTTCTACAAAAGATATAAATAGTAAAAATAAAAAAAGTATAGCTAAAAAAAGAAGAAAAAAGATATTTAAAATCTGCTTTTTTGTTATGCTAGCACTTGTTATAATTTGTACTGGTGTTGTAATAGGAGTAATTACAGGTGTTATTGATAAAACAGATAGTTTAGATTTAGAAGACCTTAAAGTATATAAAGAAACATCATTTGTATATGATAAAGACGGTAATCAAATAGGAGCATTTTATGATTCTGAAAATAGGATTACTGTAAAATATGATGATATACCAAAACATGTTATGGATGCTGTAATTTCCATAGAAGATGAAAGATTTTTCAAACATCATGGTATAGATATAAAAAGAACTGTAGGAGCAATATTTACATATCTTACTCATGGAGGAAAATCTAGTTTTGGTGGTAGTACTATAACTCAGCAATTAGTTAAGAACATTAAAAACGATAAAGAGGCAACATGGACAAGAAAAATTAGAGAATGGTATAGAGCTATTGTACTTGAAAACAAACTATCTAAAGAAGAAATATTTGAAGCATATGTAAATCAAATATATATGGGTGATGGTGCATATGGATTTGAAGTAGCATCTAGAAATTATTTTAATAAGTCATTAAGTGAGGTAAATTTGGCAGAAGCTGCTGTACTTGCTGCTATAATTCAATCTCCAGAAGCAACTAATCCATACAAAAGTGAAGAGGCAAAACAAAAACTTTTGGATAGACAAAAATTAGTATTAGATCAAATGTTAAAACTTGGTAAAATCACTAAGGAAGAATATGATGAAGCTACTAAAACTGAAATTACATTTACTAAAGGTGATACGTCTGCTATTGCTACTTCAAGCGGTGTACAATATACATATTATGTTGAAGCAGTAAGAGAGGCAGTAATAAAGGATCTTATGGAAAATTTAGGTGTTGAACGTGGAATAGCTATTACAAAACTTTATGGAAATGGATATAAGATATATACACCTTTTGATCCTAATGTACAAACTGTCATTAATAATGCATATAATAATCCTACATTATTTTATACAGATAGTAGTGGAGACTACATGCAATCTGCTATGGTTGTAATAGAACAATCAACTGGTAATGTATTAGGTTTAATTGGTGGAGCTGATGAAAAAACAGCAGACCTTGTAGTAAATAGAGCAACTCAATTACCTAGACAGCCTGGTTCTTGTATGAAACCTTTAGGAGCATATGGACCTGCTTTTGAACTTGGACTTTCATCTCCTGGTGCAGGACTTGATGATTGTGATTTTGAAGGAGGAAATTGGCATCCTAAGAACTTTTATGGTTATTATAACGGATATGTAACTGCAAGAAGAGCTATAGCTGGATCTATGAATCTTCCTGCAGCAAGAGTAAATCAAAAGGTTGATATTGATTATGCATATAATTTTGCAAAAAATACAGGTCTTACTAGTTTGGTTGCAAAAGATAAAGGTACAGCTTCACTTGCTTTAGGTGGACTTACTAATGGTGTAACTGTAATGGAAATGGCAAATGCATATGCTACCATAGCAAATGGTGGTGTATATATAGAACCAAGATTATATACTAAAATTACTGATTCCAAAGATGAAGATATAATAGTAAATAATATAAATTCAAAAAGAGTAATGAAAGAATCAACTGCATATATGCTTACAAGTTGTTTGCAGGAAGTTGTAAGAACTGGTACTGCTGCAGGGTATGTAAAACTTGGAAATATGGATGTTGCAGGTAAAACTGGTAACACTGATGATGATAAAGACCAATGGTTCTGTGGCTTTACTCCATATTATACTATTGCTTGTTGGAATGGATTTGATAAAGTAGGAGGGGCTCCAGGCACTAAGGCTATTGGTAGAAGAAAAATTGGAACTTATCCTTATACGTCAGTATCCCTATTTAATACTGTAGTAAATGGAATAAGTAAAGGACAACAGACTAAACATTTTGAAGAACCAAATTCTGTTACTAAAGTAGAGCTTTGTAAAGTATCAGGTCTTGTAGCAACAGATGCTTGTAGAAATGATCCTAGAGGAAGTCAAGTAGGTAGTGATTATGTTGCAAAAGATTCAATACCTACAGAAACTTGTAATATTCATAAAATTGTGAAGATATGTAACGAGACAGGAAAATTAGCTACTGAGTATTGCCCAAGTGTATCAGAAAAATCATTTATAACAAGGGATTATACACCTAATATAAAACCAAATGATTGGGGATATATGGTGCCTACTGAAAATTGTAATGTTCATACTACAAAACAAAATAACAATAATAATAATAACAAAGACGATGATGATGATGATGATGATGAAAGTGACGGCATA
>CANRGL010000045.1 GCA_947630145.1 uncultured Clostridia bacterium
TAAAGTGCAAATGCTATCTAATTGTTGTAGTTTTTAATTTGACATTTATTGTAGCTTTTAATTCGCTAATCTACATTTAGAAGAAAAAATACAATATTTAAAAGATTTTATTGAAGATACAAATGATAATATAGTTATTTTTTATAACTATGATAAAGAACTTGAATTATTAAAATCGATAATAAATAAAAAATTATATATTTGTAATGGACATGAAAAAAATTATCCAAAAAAAGATGAATGGGATAATATAAAAAATACAGTTACTATAGCTAATTATAAAACTGGAAGTGAAGCAGTAGAATTTACATACGCTAATATAATTGTTTATTTTAGTCCTACAGAAAGTTATACAGAATTTTATCAATCATACGGAAGATGTTATCGTGCAGGACAAAATAAAAAAGTTACTGTATATAAGTTTATAACCAAAAACACTATTGAAGAACAAATATATAATAATTTAGATAAAAAGGTTGATTTTAATGTGAAACTATGGGAGGAAAAGATTAATGAATAAAAATGTAACAATTGATAGACATAAATATATTGGTCGGAAGTGATTTACCAAGTATTTTTGATTTAAACAGAAAATATGGAAAAACTGTATTTGAATTTGCAAAACAAAAGGCAGGTATTATTCCGAATGACTTTAAAGGCAATGAATTTACAAAATATGGACAAATAATGGAGCCATTAGTAAGAGATTATATTAATGCTCTATATAATGTACATTTCATAGAAGATACTGTAATAGATGAAAAAAGACATTTAAGAGGAAATTGTGACGGTATTGATAGAAATAATAATTTACTATTAGAAGTAAAGACTTTTGGAAAAGAATTAGATGTTAAGTATTATAGTATGCAAATACAATTTTATTTAGAATTATTCAATATAGATAAATGTTTACTTGTAGGATATAAGAGACCAAACGATTTTTATACTGGAATAGATTATGATCTAGAAAATGATAAAGTGTTTTTCGATGACACTTTTAATCCAGATAATTTAGAAATACATGAAATATTAAGAGATAAGAAAGAATTTGAAAAAATATATGAGAAAGTAAAAACATTCCAAAATTGTTTAGAAGCTTTAAAATCAGACCCAAATATGGATGAAGATGAATTTATGAGTATATATACCCAACGTTCTGAAGATTTACTGATTATTTCGAATAAATTAACATTATTAGAAAATAAGTTAAAAGATTATAAGCAAATTGAAAAAGAATATAAAGAACTAAAAGAAAAAATGTATGAAATAATGAAAGAAACAGACACAATTAATTTTAATACAGAAAAAATTACTATAACAAAAGTTAATCCAAGTACATCAACATCTATTACAATAAATATTGATAAATTAAAGAAAGATAAACCAGAAATATATGAAGAATATAAAACAGAAAAAATAACAAATAAAAAAGGTTATATATTAATAAAAATAAAGGAGGAAAAATAAATGAGTTTATTACCAAAAAATGAACCAAAAACAAGAGATATAACACCTAAAAACTTCTTTATATGGGGTGGAAGTATGAGTGGAAAAACATACTTAGCAAGAAGTTTTCCAGAGCCAATAATCATAAATACTGATGGAAATGCAAAGAAAGTAGATACACCAAGTGTAGAAGTATATACTTTTGAAGATTTTATAAAAATAATGGGTGAAATTGAGACAGGAAATCATACATTTAAAACTGTTATTATTGACTTAGTTGATGATATAAAAACAATGCTACAAACTTACGTATGTAAAAAATATGGTGTAGAAAATGAGGCTGACGTTCCTTATGGCAAAGCATTTGCAGATGTAAAAAATACATGGCAAAAATTAATGGTAAGACTTGCTCAACTACCATACAATGTAATTTTTGTAAGTCATGTGATAGAAATTCAAGAAAATAATACAACAATAGAAAAACCAAGTTTAGAGCAAAAATTTTATAATATGAGTATGGGAAGATGTGATTTAAGTATTAAATGTAGAAAAGTTGGAACTAATTATTTAAGATTATGTGATGCTAAAAGAGATAATTACAATGAGGACGATATAAAAGATAAACAAATATTAGAAATAATGAAAAGTATAACAGGCGTGTTTACGCCAAAACAAAATGTAATGAAAAAAATTGAAGGAGGAAATTAATTATGGAAAATTTATTAAATATAGCAAATGAGGTTTTAGTAACAAAGGGATTTGACCCAAAAACAGATAAGGTGGATGATTTTGAAAAATTACCAGATGGTGAATATAGTTGTTTATTAGAGGAAGTAAAAAATAAAAAATCAGAGAAAACAGGAACAGAATGGATAGAATTTAAATTTAGCATTTTGGATGGTGAACACAAAGGTAGATATATATGGGTAAATTATTACTTTAGTATAAAAACGGCTCAAAGAAGTATAAGGGCATTAAAGAAGTTAGCATATGATTTTGGGTTCGATTTAACTGTAGATAGTTTTGCTAGTATGGATACTTTAGCAAGTACATTAAATGGACTAGCAGGAAACGTAGCAACTGTAAAACAGACAACAAAAAATGATTTTTCAAATTATTCTGTAACACCTCAACAATAAAACAAAAGGCAGTACTTAGGTGTTTAGGTACTGCCTAAAATATAAGAAAGGAAAAAATATGGATTGTTTTATATATTATGACTTTGAGGTTTTTAAAAAAGATTGGTTAGTTGTTTTTAAAAATAATAATTTATATACAGTAATAGTCAATGATAGTGAAAAATTAAAGTCATTTATAAATGAAAATTCAAATAAAATATTTGTTGGTTTTAATAACTATAATTATGACGACATGATTTTAGGAGCTATTTTATTAAATAAGAATCCTTTTGAAATATCAAGTAAGATTATAAACGATAAAGTAAAAATACCACAAAGACTTAATTTACTTACATTGGATGTTATGCAAGAATTACAACTAGGGGTAGGGCTTAAATCTAGTCAAGGTAATCTAGGTATGGATATTGTTGAAACTGAAGTAGAATTTGATTTAGATAGAAAATTGAATGAAGAAGAGATAGAAAGAACTATAAAATATTGTAAAAATGATGTTAATAGTACTGAATTATTATTTAAAAAGAGACAAGATTATTTTCAAGCTAAATTTGAGATTGTAAAAGAATTTAATTTACCTATCACATGTATAAAAAACACTAGAGCAATACTCGCTTCTAAAGTTTTGAAATGTAAAAAAACAGATAATAAACATGATAGATTATTAATTGATTATGATCAAAATATAAATTTTGATATTATACCAAAAGAAGTAAAAGAATTTTTTAAGAAAGCAGAATATGATTACAAATGTGGCGAGGATTATCAAAATATAGAGAAAAGAAAGTTAGAATTAAATATAGCTGGAGTACCTCACACTGTTGCTTTTGGTGGTTTACATGGAGCAATAGAAAAATATAATTCAGATGGATTATTTTTACAAGTAGATGTTGGTAGTTTTTATCCAAGTTTAATGATAAATGATAATTTTATGAGTAGAGCAAGTGAAGAACCACAATTATTTAAAAAATTATATGATACTAGGATGGAATTAAAAAGAAAAAAAGATCCTAAGCAACAAATATATAAAATATTATTAAATAGTACATATGGAGCTATGAAAAGTGAATATAACACACTTTTTGATCCAAAACAAGCTAATAATATCTGTATAAATGGACAGCTTATATTAATTCAATTGATACTTGAATTAGAGCCATATTGCCAATTAATTCAATCAAATACCGATGGTATATTGTTGAAATATAGAGAACATAGATATCAAATAATAGTTGATATTGTAAATGATTTTGGAAAAAGATTTAACCTAAAATTTGATATAGATAAAATTATTAAAGTTGCTCAACGTGATGTTAATAATTATGCTATACAATACGAAAATGGAAAAATAAAATCAAAAGGTAGATTTAATAAATACAAAGGAGGAAGTTTTGAGCAAAACACATTAAGTATAATAGATAAATGTTTAGTTGATTATTATATACAAAACAAAAGTGTACATGAAACTATAATTGAAGCTTATAAAAATGATGATTTAGAGGCTTTTCAGATTATTTGCAAAATGGGTAGTACTTATGATGGTATGTATTATGAATATAAAGATGAACTTATAAAAACGCAAAAAGTAAATAGAGTTTTTGCGACAAGGGATAAAAATTATGGTGGTATTTTTAAAAAGAAAAAAGATTCATATCAAAAAATAGCTAATACATCTGAACATAATATAATTTGGAATAAAGATATTAAAGAATTTGATAAAACTAAACTAGATTTAAATTATTATATTAGTTTATGCAAGAAAAACTTATATTAGATATGCAAAATCGCAGAAATGTTAAATATGAGTCAAGCAAATCTTAGTAAAATTACCAAAAGAGCTATTAATAACTTAAGAAAGGGGATGATATAGTGAAATGTTAAAATTTATTGAACTAGAAAATAAAAGGCCTAAAAATTCATTAGATATATTTAGTACAACTCATGAAAAAATGTTTGACGCTGGATTATTACTTACAAATAATATAGTAGTTGTAGATTTTGATGGTGACAATGAAAATGAGATAAATATAATAAATTATTTTTTACAAAGATATCCTACATTCAATGTAAAAACAAATAAAGGGTATCATTTATATTATAAAAAACCAAAAGAAATAAAAATAAAGCCTGTTGCAGATAAAATAACGGTAGGAGGATTTCAAGTCGATTATAAAACAGGAACAAAATCATATGTAAAAATTAAAGAGAATGGTAAATTAAGAGAAATGTCAGATGAATTAACCGATAAAAATTTAAAAAAATTACCTATGTTACCTGAATTACTATATCCGATGAACAGATGTAAAAATAATTTGAGCGGACTAGGCGATGGAGATGGTAGAAATAATGATTTATTTTATCATTTGAGATGTGTAAAGGAGACATATTCTAATATTAATTTTGCAGATGTTGGGGTATTTATAAATGAAAAAATATTCAAAGATAAATTTGATAATAAAGAGCTTGAAAACTTAATAAATAGCGTAGGTAAATTAGAAAATACAGACCATTATACAGGAGATCCATCAGACATGATTGCTTTTGCAGAATATCTAGTTAAGACATTAGATATAAAATCATATAAAACTAGATTATATTTCAGACATAATAATAGGTTTATATCAGATAACAAATTGTTATTAAGAAAAGTAACTGAATTTCTAAAATTAAAGAAGTCTCAAGATATGGAACTATTACACCAAATTAATAAATTTAGTATAGATATAGATAAAGAATATAAAAAATTCTATATACAGTTAAATAATGCTTTGATAGATAACGGAGATATATTACCTATTAATGATATAGTATTTACCCCATTTTATTTAGATGTTAAATATGAACCTAATGCTTATGATGAAAATGTTGATAAATTTTTAAACGATATTAGTTGTAATCGAATTGAAATAAGAAAAACATTAGAAGAAATTTTAGGACATGTATTATTAATAAATAAATTTCCGGCTAAAGTATTTTTCTTACTTGGTAATGGAAAAAATGGTAAATCAACATTTTTAGAAATGATAAATAACTTTGCAGGAGAATTATCTAGTAATATAGGATTAAATGAGTTTAATGATGATACAAGTGTATGTAGCTTGATAGGAAAACTTGTAAATTGTTCTGATGAAGTTGATGCTGACTATATAGATAAAGCAAAAAGATATAAAAGTATGGCAAGTGGTAACACCATAACTGCAAGGCCAATTTATTCACAACCTATAAAATTTAACAATACAGCTACACTTATTTTAAATGCTAACAAAATGCCTACGTTTAAAGATAAAACTGATGGATTCTTTAGAAGATTAATGATAATACCATTTGATTATGATTTAAAAGTAAAACATATGCCTGACGAAAACATGGATGAAAAATTATCTACAGATAATGCAAAAAGTTATATATTAAATTTAGCATTGAACGGGATAAAGAGGATAAAAGCAAATGGTTATAAGATGACTGAAAATAAGTTTATAGATGAAACAATAAATAATTATATTTTAGATACTGATAGTGTAGCCAGTTATTTAAATGAATTTCCAGATGTACACAATAACACAACAGAAAGCGTATATGATGCATATACATTTTATTGTGAAGATAGTGGATTTATGGCATTGAATAAGAGTAATTTTACCAAGAGATTAAAAGATTTTGGATATAAAAGTGATACTAGAAAAGGTAAAAGGTGTTATTTAAAAATAGATTTAATAGGGAAACAACACTAACAACACTTATGCAACACTTTGACAACACTTAAAAATATTGATATATCAACAAAACAACAGTAACAACATTATATTTATTATTTAAGAAAAAAATATATAAAATATATAAAAATAAAATATATAAAAAGAAAACATAGTGTTGTTGCGTTGTTGGTGTTGCAAGATCATATGAAACTATTGAAAATACTAGAAAAATAACGACAACACTTATAAAAATAAAGTGTAGCAAGAAATAAAAAGGAGTGATTAATAATGAGTGATCAAATTAGTATAGAAGAATATCAAGTAAAATCATTTAAATATGATTTGATAATGAATAAAATAGACAAAAAATTAAATAAATCAGAAAGAAAATTACAAAATACAAATAGTGAATTGAAGAAGATAATACTTGAGGCTAAAATATGTTTTTTGAAAGAACTGAAGGATATTGGTTAGGAGGTAAGTATGAGTAAATCAGATAAAATGCTTGAAGAATTAGGATATAAAACAAGTTTTAGTAGTTATGATGGAATTATAGAATATTACAAAGAT
>CANRGL010000046.1 GCA_947630145.1 uncultured Clostridia bacterium
ATTACAATATAATCTTAATCCATGTCTTAATTTCATTAAATTATCATATATTTCATCATTAAATACTCTAGTCTTAAGAATTTTTTTATATATTTTACTTTCTGTAAAATAAACATTTTCAAAGATTATATCTGGTAAATCTATAGCTTGGCTTTTATCTAATCTTTTTGAAAATAAATTCCACATTATTTTTAGTTTATTTTCATTTTTCCAACCTATTATATCCATGTATCCATGACTCATATCATATATTGCATTTTCTTTTAAAAATTTAGTTTTATTTTTGGTTAAATTAAACATTTTAAAGTAATTTATACTATCTTCCCATCCATTTCCTAAAGGCGTTGCACTTAACAATATAAATCCAGTTGCTATTTTTGTAAGATTATATCCTGCTTTTCCCCAAACACCAGTTGAATTTTTCAATCTATGACATTCATCAAATACAATAAACATATTTTCAAATTCTTTATATCGTTTATTCAACATATTATAACTACAAGTATCATACTTAATTGTATTGTCAAATTCATTTATTGTCCTTTGCCAGCCTCCCTCTTTAAGTTTAGAAGCAGGTGCAACGATAACAAGTTTATTGTTTGGATAAAAATATTTATAATGAAATAGTGCCATTATTGTTTTTCCTGTTCCTGTATCCATTTCATACATAAAATCCTTCTTGTTTTTAGAAGTTACGTAATTAAAATATTCTTGTTGATAGTTGTATAGTTTAAATATTTTCAATCACCTTCTTTACATCATCAAGTGATCTAGCAACTATAGCTACACCTCCACATTGCTGTATATGTTTTAAGTTTAATTCTTGTAATGTTGTTGTTTTTCCAACTTCATTTTTTACTTCTATTGCTATAAATTGACCTTTATAACATGCTATAATATCAGGTATTCCAGACGTTTGATAGCCGACCTCCCCATATTTTAAAATACCAAATATCTTTTGATTTTAAGTAATGTTTTATTTGATTTTCAATTTGTTTTTCTCTCATATTTCACCTCTTGACTTAACTTATGTAATATGCTATAATAAAAATATAGATTATATCTATGTATTTTATTTTTTAGAAGTGTTTCGTTTTGCGGACTTGGCACTTCTGATTTTTTTAGCTGTTAACTTATTTTTTTCTTCCATTAAGTTACTAATTACATTATTAAGTTCTTTTCTTTCTTTTTCCCATAATTGTTCTCTGTATTCATGTTCAGTTATTTTTCTTTGTAAATCTTTTATAATATCGTTTTTATAATCTAATGAAACATCAAGATCATTACATGTTAATTCTAGTTCTCTTATTCTTTGTCTTAATTCTTTTATTCTTTTATTATTAAACATTTATTTCACCCCCTTTTAAATATTGTCTAATATTATACAGTAGTTATCTAGTTCTATACATCTTTTTGCATTTTTTAAATATTCTAAAAAATCATTAATTTCTTTTTTGGCTTGGTTTCGCTTTAATGTTGTAAACATAGTAGCACTTCCTTTTTCAGTATTAACTACTAAAGCAAATTTTGCATTGTTCATTAAATCTTTACATTTATAAAATGGTAAGTTTTTATTTAACTTATATACTTGTTTTAGTCCAAACATATTTTATATCCCTCGCTTTCAATTGTTCTATTAACCAATCTAAAAGTTCATCTAAACTTGCTGTTTCATTTTCATTTATATATAAGCCTACAGTCTTATTTTCGAAGTTTTTATAAAATTCTGTTTTACCAGGCCAATTTTTATAAATTTTTATCTTATACAAATTACTTTCCCCCCTTACTAGCAATATTAATTTCAGCTTGTACTTTAGCTCTTTGTATATCTGATTGTTTTGTTGTATTATCAGTATCTAAATATGCAACTAATACAAACATTGATATTACTAAAATAAACATTAAAAACTTTTTCATTTAACTCACCTCCTATTTTGAAACAACACCTTGTCTAAACAATTCATCTATATGGCATTTAGCAAGTCGTTGTTCTTTTCCTATATCTACTACTTTATTCTTTAATAATTTTGTAAATAATTTTATTGTTTCTCTTTCACTCATATTGTAGTGTTCCTGTGCCTCTTTTCTCGTATAAAAAATATCTTTTGCTTCACCATTTAAATTTAGATTTTTTATATTTTCATTAAACTGTTTAAATTGTTCTATTAACTCTTTTAAATCTGCTTTTTGAATAATTAATATTTCATTATCCACACTTTCCACCTCTCTTGTCTGCGTGTATTTTAACACGACTATTCTAAAAAAATATAATCTTTATAATCAAGATTATTGTCCTCACAATACTTAATAATACCACCACATATAACAGCTCCCGCTCCATTTCCATTTGCTCTTAGAACTCTGTTTAGGTGTGTCCTATCTGCATTTATTTCTTTAGCAAATAATGTTTGATTATTATCAAATTTATTTTTTATCAAATCATTAACAGCTTTTACATTTATTTTCATTTCTTCACCTCCCGTGTTTTATTACACGATAAGTATACTATAATATTTTTTCTTTGTCAACACTTTTTCGTGTTTTTTTACACAAAAAAATATTTTTTAAAAATTTATGTTGCTTTTTTGCACGACGTATGCTATAATTTAAATAAGGAGGCAATTATGTTTCAAAAAGAAAATTTTAGTAATATCCTCAAAAAAATTTTAATGAACTATGATAGTATTCAAGATTTTGCAAATCATGTTGAAATGGATAGGGGTTATTTATCAAGAAATATTAATATGAAATTAGAAAATCCACCTACTCCAAAAATACTTAAAAGAATAGCAGATAATTCAAAAGGTATTACTACTTATGAAGAACTAATGAGCGTATGTGGATATATGGAAAATATCATTAACCCATTCAAAGAGAATTTAGATGATAACATATTTTATAGTTATATGACATCTTTTGCCTTACTATCAAGTACGGAAAGAAAATATATTATAGAATATATAAATTATATTTGCAATAAAGAAACATTTGATCTAAATAAAATCACAAGTGAATTGAATAAACTAGTACTTACTAAAAAAATAAATACTAAACAAAAAGATAATATATTAAATAATTTAAAAATACTCTTTACTATTTTGAAAGAGCAAAACAATAAAAAAATTTTTAAAATAAATAATATGAAAAAAAAAGATAATTCTGTTCAAATACCAGTATTAGGATCTATTCCAGCTGGTATACCAATAGAATTAATACAAGATGTAATAGACTATGAAGATATATCAGAAGAAATGCTAAAAGGCGGTAAAGAATACTTTGCACTTAAAGTAAAAGGTACTTCTATGTGGCCAAAATATTTAGATGGTGATACAATTATTGTACTTAAACAAAACGATTGTGAATCAGGTCAAGATGCAATAGTTATGGTGAATGGTGATGATGGTACTTTCAAAAGAGTTATAAAAAAAGATACAGGTATTACTTTAGAACCTATTAACCAACAAGAATATAATTCTGTAAGCTATTCAAATGAAGATATTGAAAAATTACCAATTAGAATACTTGGAGTAGTAAAAGAAATAAGGAGAAAAATATAAAAAGATAATGTACTCGGCGACCAAACTTTGTACATTATCTACACAATACACTTGAAAAGTGCTATACATATATTATATAGTATATTTATGCTCTTTTCAAGAAACAAACGTTTAGAAAGGAGCGTTTTTATGGGAAAACGTGGAAATGGTGAGGGTAGTATTGTCTATCACAAAACATTAAAAAGATGGATGGGCTCTTATACATACAACGGAAAAAGAAAATCTGTATATGGTAAAACTAGAACTGAAGTAAAAGATAAATTAAATAAAGCGTTAGTTGATATTGTAGATAATAAATATGTAGACAAATCAAATTATACTTTAATTGATTTGATTAATATAAATATAGAAAGTCAATTTAATAGCAATAAAATATCAGAAAGCACATATAAAAGAAAATTAAATACAAAAAAAATAATAGAAAATTTGTCTATATCTAACTTATATATTCAAAAAATATCTGCTTCTAATATAAACGAAGATTTATTGACATTAACAAATTATTCTAATTCTGTAATTAAGAAAGTGAGTCAAATGATTAGAAATGCATTTGATAAAGCATTAATTTTAAATATAATTCCGAACAATCCTTTTAGTATAAAAGGATTAATAAATATCCCAAAAAGTATTAAAGAAGATAAAAAAGTAGATGCCTTAACTACAGATGAACAAAAATTATTTATAGAAGAATTAAGAAAAAATTATGATTTATATACTGATATATTTTACATAGCGATATATACAGGAATGAGAATTGGAGAAATACTTGCTCTTTCTTATGACGATATAGACTTAAAAAATAATTTAATACATATACGTAAAACATTAACTCAAAATAAAGACGATAAATATATAATTGGAAGTACAACTAAAACTTATGCTGGCACACGCGATATTCCAATAACAAAACTAATTGAAAATATATTGATAAAAACTTCCAGAAACAAAAATAATCTACTTTTTTCGCAAAATGGTAAAATTATAGCTCCTAACACAATAAATGCTCATTTTAAACGAATTTGTAAGAATGCAAACATAAGAGTCATAAACACAAAGAAAAAAAGGCACAAAAATGATATTGAAGCTGGAAATTTAAAATCTAGTAAAGTAAATACACATATGTTAAGGCATACTTATGCTACTAGATGTATAGAAAGTGGAATGAGTGCAGTTGTTTTATCAAAACTATTAGGTCATGCGGATATAGAAACAACACTTAATACTTATACTTCTGTGTTTAATAAATTTAAAGAAGATGAAATACAAAAATATTTAGATTACATTTCACAGTTGTTGTAAAATTGTTGTAAACATTATGTGAAAACGCCTTTATATAAAGCTTTTAAAAGCTATTATAATTGGTTACTCCGACCATAAAATGTACTTTTTGTAGGAAACTACATAAGGACGAAAATTATATCAAAAGCGTTTTAAATACGTTATTTCAGTTAATTGAAATAACGTATTTTTACTTTATAGAGTATTTTAAAATCCTTCTACATCATCAAATTTTGTTCTAGAAAAAATTTCTAGAACAGATTTCTAAAAATAAATTTTCAAAAAAATTAATTTAACTTGAAGAAAAAATCTTGTCATATCAAGCGTTTTAGAATTATTTTTCTAGAAAATTCTAGAACATTTTTGGAAAATCTGAATTGGAAGGAGGTCTATAATGTATGAATTTACACCATTTTATAAGAAAGATAATTTACAAATACAAAGTTTTATACAATTTCCAAGAGAACTATTAACAGGAGAAGAATATAAAGATCTTAATCCAAATGCAATGTTACTTTATTCTGTGCTAATCGATAGATTAGATTTATCTTATAAACAAATATGCAAAAAATCAAAAGTACAATTTTATGATGCAAAAGGCAGAATGTATGTAATTTTCAAAAGAGAAGAAATACAAGAAAAACTTCATATAGGACGCTCTGCAATTGATAATGCAATTAATTCATTAAAAGCATGTAATTTGATTCAAGAAATAAAACAAGGAAAAAATATGCCAAATATTATTTATTTAGGCAAAACAATTGGAATGATAGAAAATGAAAAACTAGAAAAAATAAGGAATGCCCAAAACATGCAGTCGGGAAAGTTTGAAACAAACAGTCATGAATGTATAAAATCGACAGTCCAAAATAACAAGAATAATAAATATATAAATAATAATTATAAAGGCTATCAGAATAAAAAAGTTGGATATAAAGGACGAACCTATCCAGAGGGATTTTTAGATTCTTTGTATGCAAATAATAAATTTTTAGTTGAAAAGGAGAGTTGAAAATGGTAAATGAAGAATTAAAAGAAAGATTTGTAGATAAAAAAACGGGAATAGAATATGTAAGACAAGGAGATTATTATATTCCAAATTTGGTTTTTAGTTCAGAAGGCAGAAATTACAAGATAAGAAAGTATGGCAGAATGAAGCTTAATTATTTGAAAAATCATAAAAAAGCTGAATATTCAATAATGTTAATAGAAGGTACATTAAATAAATATTTACATGATATAGATGAAGAATGTGAAAACAGACTTAGAAGAATTATGAAAGATTTTGCAGAGCAAGAGAATATTACAGAAGAATTAAAAGCAAATAATCAAATGGAATGGGTACAAGCTATGAATAATATTAAAAATAGAGCAGAAGAAATAATCCTAAATGAATTAATTTATGTGTAGGAGGTAATGAAAATGGAAGAAGTAAGATTATATGAAATGTATTTAAATGAGGCTATTGAAGAAAGAAAAAATGATTTAATAA
>CANRGL010000047.1 GCA_947630145.1 uncultured Clostridia bacterium
AGTATAACATATTCATGTATGAAATCCTACATTTTTATATTGTAATTTTCCTACATTTTTATTATATCATTAACAAAAGGTAAAGAAGTAGATAGAAAAAAAGTAAACTTTGGTTATTTGCCAGAAGAAAGAGGTGTGTATCCAAAGACACTTATAAAAAATCAATTGCTATATTTTGCAGAATTAAAAGGAATGAAAAAATCAGAGGCTGAAAAATCAATGCAACATTGGGCAAAAGTATTAAAAGTTGAAGAATACTTGAATATGACTCCAGAAAAACTATCAAAAGGAAATCAACAAAAAATTCAATTTATGACTGCAATAATACATGATCCAGAATTAGTAGTTTTAGATGAGCCTTTTAGTGGATTGGATCCAGTTAATACAGAAATAATTAAAAATGTAATAATTGATTTAGTAAAACATAAAAAATATGTAATAATGTCAGCTCATCAAATGTCTACGATTGAAGAATTTTGTAGCGATATACTAATCATGAACAAAGGAAAAGCAGTATTACAAGGAAATCTAAAAGAAATAAAAGATACATATAAAGCAAATAGACTTGAAATAGATGTAAATAAAGATATAACTAAAATAATAAAAGATTTAAGCTTAGAAATTGAAATAGAAAAAAATAATCAATATAAAATTAAAATTGAAAATGAAGAAGTGGCTCACGAACTTTTAAACAAAGTAGTGGAAAATAAAATTCAAGTAAACAAATTTGAAATACAAAAGCCAACATTAAATGACATTTTTATAGAAAAGGTTGGTGAGTAAAATGAAAGATATAATGACAGTGTCAAAATTTACTATGAAAGAGATGTTAAGAAGGAAGTCTTTTATAGTAACAACAATTATTTTAATGATAGTAATTGTTATAGGATTTAATGTACCTAAAATAATAAAAATTTTCTCAGGAGACGGAGAAGGAATGCTTCAAGGGGAGAAAGTGATAATTTCAGATAGTGAAAATATTTATGAGGGAAAATTAAATGAATTATCTCAGCAAGAATTAGAATACAAAATAGAAATAACTCCAAGTACATTTGATGAAATAAAAACAAAAATAAATAATAAAGAAGTAAAAGCTGGAGTAATAATTCAAAAACAAGATGATAAAGTATTATTTAGATATATTGTAAATGATACAATGGCTACAATGCCAGAAAATTTAAGTGAAGCTCTACAAAAATTATACACTAATAATCAAATTGAAAAATTAGGTTTAACTGAACAAAAAATAAAAGAAATAATGCCAGAATTTGAAATGAATACAGAACAAACTGAGGAAGTAAAAGGAAATTCATGGATGATAATGATAATTTCAATATTATTATTTTATGCAATATATTTCTGTGCATATCAAGTTTCAAGTTCAATAACAACAGAAAAAACATCAAAAATAATGGAAACATTGGTAACTTCAACAAGTCCAAGAACAATAGTAATAGGAAAAACATTAGGAATAGGAATAGGTGGCTTAATACAAATGTTGTTATTGGCATTAACAGCAGTAGTTAGTGCAAAACTATTCTTAGATCCAATATTGTTAGAATTTTTATTAAGTTCAACTCAAATTACACCAATTGTTGGAGTACTTATGGTTGTATTCTTTATATTAGGATATTTCTTATTTGCAACATTATTTGCATTGACAGGTTCAACAGTAAGCAAACCAGAAGATATACAATCAGCTAATACACCAGTATTGTTATTAACTATAGCAGGCTTTTATATAGCACAATCAGCACTTTCAACACCTGTTGGAACTATGGCTACATTTGCTACTTATTTCCCATTATCTTCACCATTTTTAATGCCTTTTAGAGTTATGATGGGAGTATCAAGTATGCAAGAAGTTATTTTATCATTAGTAATTTTAATTGTTTCAATGCTTATAATTGCTCATATTGCAATAAAAATATATTCAAATGCAATTTTAAATTATGGTACAAAATTAAGTATAAAAAATCTTATAAAAATGTACAAAACTAAATAGAATAAACAAGAAAGATAGTTTATATATGTTAAAAATTATTACTAAAGTGCTTTTTATAGAATTATATTAAATCCCACGTTTAAAACACGCGGGATTTTGAATTTCTATTAAAAAATAATAAATACTTAAAAATTTTATAATTTTCTTGTAAAATAACAAAATGTACCAATCTAAAATAGATGGTACATTCTGCTGTTTTTTCTTTAATAAGTTTGTTTTGAATTGTATTTATATCTATCTACTCAATAAAATTCGAACAGATACGTTATTGGTACACCCGACAGGACTTGAACCTGCAAACCCCCAAGTTCGTAGCTTGGTGCTCTATCCAGTTGAGCTACGGGTGCATATATAATTTTAGTATTTAATAAAAAAACGAAATGTATTTTTATAGGAATTCATTTTAGAATTATTATCTGCAATTCCATACAAAAGTTTAATTTAGTATATTTATGTTAAAGTAATTATTATTATACATTAAAAAACTAAAATTTTCAATATTTTTAATAAAAAGTTATTGAAAAAAACATGTAATTTGATATAATAGATATGTAATTGTTCTTGTAGCTCAGTAGGATAGAGCGTTCGCCTCCTAAGCGAAAGGTCAGCAGTTCGATTCTGCTCAAGAACACCATAAAAAATCTCTAAAGTTGTCGAAGTATCAACACTTTAGAGATTTTTAAATGCAATTTTAATGCAACTGATTAATATAGTTTAAATATTTTTGAATATTATCTTCTTTAAATCTATTAAAAATAGAAGTATAAGTGTTAAGTGTAGTTTTTTCAATTGTTTCAAGTGTATTAAATGATTAAGAACTTATCTTTTAGTAGAATAAGTTCTATTTTTATATATAAAGATATTATATTTTAAAATTATATTCACTATAAAATGTAAAATTAATATAATATAAAGAGGTGGTTAATTTGGGCTTTTCAGATAGAGAATTATTAGCGAGAATTATACAATGTGAAGCTGGTGGAGAAGGCGACACTGGTATGAGAGCTGTGGCTACTGTAATAATGAATCGTGTTAATTCTGCAACTGGAGAATATGCAAGAGTTTCTCAAGGTGGAAGTATAAGAAATATAATATTTCAAAAGGGACAGTTTAATTGTGCTACAGATACATTGGGAGGAAAGTATAATCCCCAGAATATATACAATATGAGACCTGAAGAGATACACTATGAAATTGCTGATTGGGCAATTGCAGGTAACAGATTAAATGAAGTAGGTACATCTCTTTGGTTTATGAATCCATATAAACCAAATTGCCCAAGTGAATTTCCATATAATGGAACAGGAATAAAACATACTAGAATAAATAAGCATTGTTTTTATAGACCGACTTCATTATATAATGATACATAGAAAGGAGATATTTTATGGAAGAAAATAATCAACAAATTATGAATTCACAAACGGAACCTGAAACACTTACAAATACTGCATATACACCTGCATTTTTAAAACGATATATAGGAAGATTAGTTAGAATTGAATTTTTAATTGGAACAAGTAATTTAGAAGATAGAACAGGTATATTATTAGAAGTGGGAGCAAGTTATGTTCTATTACGTTCAGTACAAGATAGAAATTTACTATATTGTGATATATATTCAATTAAGTTTGTAACAATATCAGAAAGCAATTCTCCATACGGAAATAGTTTGGAGCCTATATGGAGTAATTACTAAAATATTAATTTATCTTTTTTTATTTAATTTTTGGAGTCAATTTTAATAAATAATTTACATTTACAAATTCCTTTTTCTATAAATTCATCGCATGGACATAGTGTAGAATCATCTTGCTTTATTCTACAAGGACAATGTCCATTTTTCTTTTCTATACCCTCTATTATTTTATCTACATATTTTTTATCATTATTTAATCTATATCCTTTCATAAAGATCCTCCTTAGATATATATATTATTTATTAATTAAATTATACACATATACATAAAAAATTATATAATATAATTTTTATTAAGTAAAGAATATATATATATATAAATTCATATGCTTAAATATAATAGGTGATATATATGTCAAAAGTTTGGTGCTTAATGTTAATAATTAGTATAGTAGTAGCTTTATTTATGGGTAATCCTGACACTATCATAAATAGTATAATGGATAGTGGCAAAAATGCTACTCAAAATGTTATTTCTTTAATAGGAATGATGTGCTTTTGGAGTGGAATATTTAATGTATTTGAAAAAACAAGTGCTATAAAAAAATTATCGAAGTTTTTTAGTAAAACTATAGGTTTTTTATTTGATAAGAAAAATTTAAGTGATACTTCAAAAGAATATATGTGTATGAATTTAACTACTAATATTATTGGAGTTGGAAATGCTTCAACTGTAAATGGAATTAAAGCTATAAAATCACTACATAAAGATAATAACGAAAATAAAATACCAAGTAATAATATGACAGTTTTTGTATTATTAAATACTGCTTCACTTCAACTTATACCAAGTAGCATGATTGCATTAAGGTCTCTTTATGGATCAGAAAGCCCGACAGCTATTGTTATACCAATATGGATAGTAACAGGATTTTCATTACTTACTGGAATAATTGCAATAAAACTAATAAATAAAAAGATATAATATGATAAAGGAGATATATGTTAAATTATATAATAATGTGTATTGTCCCTATAATGATATTAACAATAATTATAATTGCTACCAAGGAAAAAAAGGACATATTTAAATTATTTATTGAAGGTGTATTAGATGGTTTAAAAACTGTATATAATATTTTTCCATATATCCTTGCTATTACAATATCAATAGGGCTCTTAAAAAGTACAGGAGCTTTAAATATATTGCTTTATCCTTTAAAACCTATTTTATTAAAGTTAGGTATACCAGAAGATATAATACCATTATGTATTATGAGACCATTATCTGGAGGTGCTTCAATGTCTGTAGTTATGGATATATTTAATACTTCTGGGCCTGATAGTGTTTCAGGAAAAATGGCATCGATTATAATGGGAGCAACAGAAACAACATTATACACAATTACTATTTTATTTGGAGCTATAAAATTAAAAAAAATTAGAGGAGTTTTAATTGCTGGTCTCATTGCAGATTTTGTAGCGGTAGTTACATCCATAATATTAGTTAATTTAAAAATTATATAAAATATATTTGCAGTAAAAGTTGACATAAATTTAAAAACGTGATATAATTTATAATAGGTTTATCATATATTAATTTTATAATAAAAATTTAAGGAGCGATTAAAATGATGTCTAATATCCTAAAGACTTTTTCTATTTCTAACTGTGTAAAGGTAAATTTTGTATACACTTTAAAAGGAATAGAAGAAACTTTGTACTATGAAAAGAAAAAGGGCTATATTCATCGGAAGTGGGCATATTCTTCAAATGATAACATAAAAAACCCTAAATCTGGTGAAAAAGCAAAACTCAAAATAAGAGATGATAAATGTAAATTTATTATCTTAGTTGAAGAGTCAGGTTTAAAACCAAATGTATACCAAGTATTTATTGAATATGATACGGATGAAATCCCTGAAGTAGAAGTACAATTGAATCATGTTATAACGCATGAACTTGTAACTACTATTAATAAAATTATTCGTAAAGAAAATGAATACATAAGAAAGGAAAAAGAATATAGCGCATTACCTGAAGGGGTTAAAAATGCTATAACAATCGATGATCTAGATTTTCTAAATCAAGCAATAAAAAATAATACTTGGTATAGAAATCAAATGGAGAGACTATTAATTCTATTTCATATATTAGGCACTCCATTAGTAAGAAATTGGTTGGAAAAGTTAGATATTTACTCAGTATCAAAAAAACAATCTGACTTAGACTCTCTTGCAATATATGTTGCTTCAAAATTGAAAGAGAGTCTGCCTAAGACTGAAAGAGAGATTATTAGATTAAAATTGAAAGGAGTTAATAGTTAATTTTATAAAAAAGGGGCTGTAAAAAAAGTCTAATAAAAAATTAGGTTTGTATCAAAAATATGATACAAATCTAATTTTTTTGT
>CANRGL010000048.1 GCA_947630145.1 uncultured Clostridia bacterium
TTCATATTTAAATTATATCAAAAAAGCTATCTTTTTTAAATAATTGATAGCTTTTTTCATGCAAAAATGAGTGAAAAATTTTCACTCATTTTTGGTAGGGACTTTTTTTACAGCCCCTTTTTTCCATAATTTTCCATAATATATATGTAAATGGTAAAATATGCTAAAATATTGCAAAAAAACAGTTGACAAAATATACATAAAGTGGTATACTTTATGCGTGAGTAAATTTATTACTCTCCAAAAATGTGGAGAGTAGTGGCCTCCACATTAACAAAATATTTTTAACTAAATAGGAGGAATTAAAATGGATAAAAATCGGTGTAAGTTTTTGGCAATTGTGTTATCAGTTATGATACTGATAGGTATTTTTCCCATAACGGCTAGTGCGGCAGAGGTAAGCATAGTTCCAAACGATTCTAATGGTATAGAAGATCCGGAAATATACAATTTTTTATTAAAATATATTGATGAAGATGGAGATGGACGTTTATCAATAAAAGAATGTGATAAAGCACGTGCATTAGATATCGAGAATTGCAGTTCATTGAAAGGATTAAATAGTTATTGTCCCAATATATATTCTATTGAAATTTATGGTGGTAGTATAAGTGACTTAGATGGAATAGAAGGACTAAACTTACAACGCTTAATAATTAATAATACTGAAGTAAGTGATTTAACGCCTATTGCCAATATGAACAATATGAAACTGCTTAATTGTTCTAAAAATCAAATTTCAAAACTACCTAATATGAAAAATTGGGATAATTTAACAGTTGATTTAAATACCTATGGCTTAACAACAGATTTTACCGAAAATAAGCTAACTTATGATGAATTATATAATAATATTCCTGATCGTCTTATTAATTTAAAAGATGGTTTGTGGTTTAATGTTATGGTAATAACGCAAACACCTGATATCACAGATCCACCTGAGACACAGCCTACAGAAACTGTACCAAATACAGATCCATCTGAGACGCAGCCTACAGAGACTGTACCAAATACAGATCCATCTGAGACACAGCCTACGGAAACTGCACCAAACACAGATCCACCTGAGACACAGCCTACGGAGACTGTATCAAATACAGATCCACCTGAGACACAGCCTACAGAAACTGTACCAAACACAGATCCGTCTGAAACACAACCTGCTACAGGAGAGACATTGCCACAACCTACAGCAGATCCTAGTGTTAATCCAACAGGAACATTGCCTGAGACACCTTCTGGAACAGAAAATGAATCTGACACAAATCCAGTAGAGGATGAAACACAAGATACAACTGCAGCTCCAACAACCGACAAATCAGATAATGATAATAACGGTAGTACTGGAGATAGTAATGTAAATAATAACAATGTTGGCGGTAGTGGAGGAGGAAACTCATCTACTAGCAGCGGTAATTCTACTGGTACATCAAATACACAGGGTAAATCAGCAGGAACTGTAAATACAGGCGATTCTGGTAATTGGTTTGCAATTATCTTGATTTCTTCAACAATCATTGCCACTACAATGGTTATTAAAAGAAGAAAAAGCAGAAAAATAAGATAAGTTATATAAATCCTCTTCCATTGTGGAAGAGGATTTATTATAATTTGTTTTTGTATGTTATATTTTTATTTTAATTTTTATGTTTTATATTTTTATGTTTTATATTTTTTTGTTTTATGTTTTTATGGTTTATGATTTTTGGTTTTATTTATTTTTTTGTTCCATATTTTACAATTTATATCTAATTATTTCCATATAAAATTACCATTTATATATAAAATAAATATTTAGATATTAATATTTGTTTAAATATATAATTAATATATTTCCCATATTTTACATATTTTTCCAATAATATATAATTACATATTTTCCATTTTTTTACAAAATATAGTTTTTGTACAATTATATTTTAAATAGAAGTTGTTTTCCATATTTCATAATATTTTCCAAATTAAAATATAAGTTATATATCTAATGATAGTAATAAAAAAAGATATGGACAAACAGATATAAATATATGAATATTACATATATATATTTATAGGTGGTAAGTTTGAATAAAAAGATTAAGTCTTTGCATTATTTTACAATTTGTATAATAATTTTGACGATCATATTATTTTTGATTAATTGTTATATATTAAAAAAGAGTAAGCAAGAAAAAATAGAAGAGGAAGAAAATAAAAAAATTAATGAGAAGAATACTATAGAGTACAAAGCTGATCAAACAATAAGAGTAAGATATAGCAAAACAAACGAAATAGTAGCAATGGATATAAATGATTATTTGAGAGGTGTTGTACCTTCAGAAATGCCACCTTCATATAATATAGAAGCTTTAAAGGCACAGGCTATAGTTGCTAGAACATATACATATAGAAAGATGATTTCTCATGGTGAAGGAGAAGATGCAGATATATGTGATAATCATACACATTGTCAAGCTTTCTATGATAAGGATACACTTTTTTCAATTTGGAAAAAGAGAGGATTTAGTGATGAGTTAATAAAAGAATATTGGGATAAAATAAACGAAGCGGTAGTATCTACACAAAATCAAGTTATAACATATAATGGGGAATATATAAAAGCTTTTTTTCATGCTAGTAGTCCGTATAAAACAGAGAATATAGATCAAATTTGGGGAGGAGAAAAACTTCCATATTTAGTATCTGTAGAAAATATAGAAAAAGAAGACTATTCTAATAGAACAAGTCAGGTTATTTTGTTATTTTCTGATTTTATTTCAAAAATAAATGAAAAATACAAAGTGAAAATAACAAATGATGATTGTAAAAATGTATGTATAAATGAATATACTACTAGTGGTAGAGTAAAAAATATTAAAGTTGGAAATATTATTGTAAAAGCAGAAGATTTAAGAACGTTATTTTCTTTAAAATCTACTGATTTTAAGATAGATATAACTGAAGATAAAATAGTATTTAACGTAACAGGTTATGGACATGGGGTAGGTATGAGTCAAGTTGGAGCTGATACATATGCTTCTCAAGGATATAATTATATAGATATAATAAAGCACTATTATACAGGTGTTGAAGTAGAAACTTTAGATACAAAATAACTTATCTAAAGTTTTTTATATATTTTTTGGACAAACAGTAATAATTATAGCAATTCTTGAATATATATATAGTATACTTCGTATATAACGTAAAATGGAGGTGAAATATAATATGTAATATATGAGTATAGTATTAAACAAAGGAGAATATAATTATGAAAATAAAAGTTAAAAATATATTTACTAAAAAGAACAAAAAAACAGATATATTAACTGAAGATAACATTGTAAAAGAAGATACAAATGTTATTAAAAGAAAAAGAAGAAAAGGTGCAAGAATAGATGATAATAAATTAAAAAATTACTTTGATAATTTTTTTAAAAATAAAAATAAATTATCCAAAGGTTATTATATATTACTTATATGTATGCTTGCTTTAGGGGGAGCAAGTGTTGTAATAACAGCTAAATCATATAATTTATTTGCAAAAGAAGAATACGAGCTATATGCACAAAGTGATGATAATACTGAGGCAATATCTACAATAAGTGAAGTTAATAATAATGAAAATAACTCTTCAAATACTAAAGATTTAACAGGCAATGTTAGCGAAGCAAAATTAAATAATACGAATGTTAACACTAATACGTCAAACAATAGTTCAAGTAATAAAAATAAAACTACAGTAACTGTAAAACCACTTTCTTTTTCAAAACCAATAGAAGGGCAAATACAAAAACCATATTCAATTGATAAAGTAATATATTCTAAGACTTTAGAGCTTTGGAAAACACATGATGGTATAGATATTTCTGCAAAGATTGGTACAAATGTAAAAGCAATTGAAAAAGGAGTTGTTGAAAAGGTTTATGAAGATTCTTTTTATGGGACAACTATAGTAATAGATCATGGTCAAGGATACAAAAGTAGTTATTCAAACTTAGATAAAAATACTAGTGTAAAAGAAAAACAAACAATAAGCAAATCCCAAGTAATTGGAAAAATCTCAAATACTTCAATAGGGGAAATAAAAGATGAAGCACATTTACATTTTACTTTGTTTAAAGATAATAATAATGTAGATCCTACGTATATATTTAAGTAAAACTACTTATTTATGAATATTTTTAATTAAAAAGAATAAAATACTAGTATAAATTATTTGTAGAAAAGGGGAGAGTTTAAGTGTCAGATATTGAAGAAAGAGCAAAGATTTTAGCTACATACATTATTGAAACAAAAAGTACGGTAAGAGCAACAGCTAAAAAGTTTAACATAAGTAAATCAACTGTACATAAGGATATATCGGAAAGATTGGAAAAAGTTAATCCATCACTTGCTTCTGAAGCAAAAAAAGTATTAGAAATAAATAAAGCAGAGCGTCATATTAGAGGAGGCATGGCAACAAAAAGGAAATATAGTCATAATAACAAAGCAAGTTAAAAGCATTGGTACTCAATGCTTTTTTTGTAACTTTTTTGTCGAAATTAAACTAAATTTAACAAGTTTTGTCGAAGGTATTTACAAAAAGAAAAATTTTTGTTTAAATATATCTAATTTAATTTGAAAATATTTTATTCTGATAGTATTTGTTTAATCTATATAATTTTTTATCTTGTTATTTTTTTCATATATTTTAACCAAATTTATATATCAGTATTGATTTTTTTAAATTAAAGGGATATAATAAAGGAGGTGAAAGATATAAAATACACCGTAAAAAATGATATAATATTTAATTTTTTGTTTTCACACGAGGATCTATTAAAAGACTTTTTAGAGGCCATATTAAAGAAAAGCATAAAAGAAGTAGAAATAGCAAACCAGTTTTCATTAAATAAAATAAAGTATTATGAAAAAATAGGAGTACTAGATATAAAAGCAAAAATAAATGAAGAAGCATTAGTGAACATAGAGATGCAAAGAGATTCTCAAAGTTATTATACAAAAAGAGTACTGTTATATGCAGGAGGACTAATACGAGGAGAGTTAAAAGCAGGAGATAAGTACGAAGATTTAAAAGATGTAATAATGATAAATATCTTGGACTTTACAATATTTAATGATATAGAAGATGTACATACAATCTGGAAATTAAAGGAAATAAATCATTTAGATAAAAAAGCATTAGAAGGATTAGAGATACATTTTGTAGAGCTAGATAAATTTAGAAATAGTAAACCAGATATGTATAATAAATTAAATCAATGGTTAGCATTAATAGATACAGAAAACAAAAAATGGATGGAGGTAGCGATGGAAGAAAATAAAAAGATAAAAGAGGCAAAAGAGAAAGTAGATGATTTTATGAGTGAAGATGATGCAAGAAGAATAACAGAATTAAGAGAAAAATGGAGACTAGATTATGCCTCATCAATATCAAGTGCTACCAAAAAAGGAAAGGCTGAAGGCATAGCTATCGGAGAGAAAAAAGGAATAGCTATAGGAAAAAAAGATGGAATTGCTATTGGAAAAAAAGATACAAAACTTGATATAGCAAAAAAGCTACTAAATAAAAATTTAACCATCCAAGAAATAATAGATATTACAGGATTAGAAGAAAAAGAAATATTAAAAATAAAAAATAACAAGTAATTGGAAAAGGCATATATACTAAATTAACTAGTATATGTGCTTTTTAAATATATCAATACTATTATTGAAAGATATTAAGAAAAATTCTAAGTATGATAAAAGATTTTGATACTGATAAAAATACAAAAAATAGAATCAGAGGCATATAAGACCATATCCATTTTCTAGTAAGTATACCATCAAATATGATTATGTAAGGTTTTATTATATATCTGTATTTGTCAAGTGAAAATTGGTCCAAGTTATATTTGAAAAATGGTCCACTTTTTCAAACATAAAAATTAGTTAT
>CANRGL010000049.1 GCA_947630145.1 uncultured Clostridia bacterium
AAAAAGAAAATTATAATAATAAGACTTTTGAAGATATAAAACACATTGATGAAAATGGTATTGAATTTTGGTATGCACGAGAACTAATGAAAATTTTAGAATATAAGCAATGGAGAAGATTTGAAAATGTAATAGACAAAGCAAAACAAACTTGCGAAAATAGTGATATTAGTACATTTGAACATTTTGCCAACGTCGGCAAGTTGTCAAAACGAGCTAATAATGCAGAAGTTGAGATTAAAGACTATAAATTGACTCGTTATGCTTGTTATTTAATAGCATAAAATATAGAATAATAGGAATATTGTAGAAGAATTTAAAGGGGAAAATATGAAATATAAATATATATTTTTTGACTAGGGTCACACATTAATAAGTAAATTTAAAAATGTAGATAAAGAGATAGATAATATATTAAGAAAATATCATTTACAATGGAATGATGTTTTTAAAAAGTGGAAAAATTATCAAATACTAAATTCATTAGGTAAAATTACAGAGAAAGAGATTTATAAAGATTTATCGTCAATTTTAGGAATATCAACTATATGGTATGAACAAGAAATCAATAATATTTGGAAACAAAAGGAAGAAGTATTGATTGAGCCTGATTATAGGATAAAATCAATGAAAGAATTAATAAATATTGTATAGTTATTCTATTACAATACAATTTATTTAATATATAAAAATATATAAAATGCAGATAATTTCACTAATTAAATTATCTGCATTATGCATTAAATTTATAATTTTTTTAGTATTTTTTATTTATATTAACAAAAAGCCATTCTCGAAAGAATGGCTTCTGCGACGCCTCGCATGTACTCGGGTATGATCCTTGTGAGACCAATTTATAAATAATATATCATTTACAATATATATTATTCATTTCTACGCTTAAATTATACGCTAAATTTTCAAAAAAATGTAAATTTTTTATAAATTTAGGGGGATGAATATAATAACCCATCCCCTAAATTTTTGTTTTAATCTTTTTCAACATAATACACTATTGAATCTTTATCTGATTGTTCATCAATAATTTTTAATCCATTTTCTTCAAGAAACTCATATAATATTATTTCATTTATGTTTTCTAAAGCCTTAATATGAACTGGCTTTGATATTGAAATAAAATTTTTTTCTTTATTTGAAGTAAAATTTATTAAAAAAAATATAAAAATACTATAACACATAAACTTAAACCAATCTTTTATTCTTTTAGAACAGCTTTCAATGTGTTTACTGTTAAAAACAACCTTAAAATCTTTCTTACCTTTAATTATGCACTCAATTATAAATACATGATAACACTTTGAGAACATTTTTTTATCTTTTGGATCTTTGCTAAAAATTTTCCGAGAAATTCTCAATTGATTTGCTATTTCTAGTTTTTCTCTCATATTTGCTCCTCCTTTATTATTAAGTTGTATACATGTTATCTATGCAAGCTCCCAAAGGAGATTTTTAAAAAAATTATCTTTATATAATTTAACATATTTCACATAATTTTTCAATAATTTTATATAAATTTTTACTGATACCTTTATTTATTTTAATTTATAATATTCCTTGTTCATTTATTATTTACATAACGAAATCAAGAATTTATCGAATATTTCTCTATAAAATGAAAATTTTTAATGATTCAATAAATTTTTCTTTTTTATCTTAACACTTAATACAAATATCAATTAAATAATTTTTACTTTAGCCTAAAATTCATTTAATTGTACTATTTTCGTCAAAAACTTTCAAAATTATTATTGTAAAAAAATAGTGTAAATGATATTATTAAATATATTAATTATTTTTACTAAAAAAAGGTGGTGATAATATATGGAAGAAAAGAAAGTTATAAAAATAAGCTTATCAACGTTTTTTTTAATATTAGCAATAATAGCAATTGTGATAATGGCTATTTTTATGTATAAATTATATAATGAAAATATAGAAGCAAATCAAAAAACTGCTGAATTGCAAATACAAGCAAGTAACTTAAATAGAACTATAAGTAATTTACAAGAAAAAATAAATACAATATCTAGCACTATAAATTCTACTGAGTCTAATACAACAAATATTGACGATAAAGGTAATGATAACAGAGATTCTTCAACTAAACTTTCAAATGAAGATATTATAAAAGATTTATATTTATCTGAACTAAAAAAATTAGACAATAATAATTCAGAAAAACTATTAGATTATAGAGTTGATAAAGTTGAAATTATAGACAATACTCAATCCTTTGTAGAATTAGGTTACAATTCAAATGATACACTAGCATATATTACATATTCTATAAAACCTCAGAATGTAAATTCTTCAGTTTGGATAGCAGGAAATGGTGAAATAGAAGGTGAATGGATAATTAATAAGCTTGCTTGTGTATGTTTAAGAAATGGAAAACTTATTGATGTTGGTACTAGTTGGTAAATTAAGTAATGAAGAAAATCTATTAGTGTTTCATTTTTAGTAAGAAATTTCTTATAATATAGCAAATTTTATATAGTTATATTTATTCTGTTGTACAAATCAATATAAATTATTTAATTATAACGATAATAAATATTTTTAAAAGATAATTTCAAAAGAAGTAAATGAATGTTATAAAAAGCAAAAAAATATGTCAAATAATAGGAAAAGAGCAAGTCAATTTTGACTTGCTCTTTCCAAAATCCAGTTGTATAGCAGTACTTCACGCCTCAAACTCTGCCATTAGTCCATTAAGCATCATTGCCATATATTCTTCTTCCTTTTCGCATTCTTCTTCCCTTTCTTCACTGCATATGAGCCATATTTCTCCTGTAAATCCATCGCCATCCCAGTCAAAGCCTGCCTTTTTCAGTGCATTTGAGGTTTCTGCGTAGATATCCCCTGTACTATCATCTGTTCCAAAGATTTCGACAGATGTTTGATTGTTCATAATAGCTCTCTTAATAGTAGCTAAATCAGCTAAAATGATTTCATATTTTTTAATATTACTTTCATAATCGCCAAAATTAGCAATTTTGAGATTGCCATTATCAAACTTTGCCTCTGCTCTTAGTTCAAGCTGATATGTAAGCTTACTTTGATAGAACTTAATGCTCCGGTTAATGTTTTTTACTGCCTTCGTAATTCTTTCCTGCTTCATAATGTTTACCTCTCTTCCTTGTGGATTATAAATAATGTTTGTACAAGAGAGTTCTCTCTTAGGTATACCAAAGAAAGACCTTTCCTATATGATTACATAATTATTATAACATATTTTTCTTTAATATTCAACTTTGATGCTTATTTACATTGCTATTAAATTGCTTTTAATTCTTCTCTTGAAGTTACTTTTTATATTTACCAGATATACTATAATATATTAAATAAAAATTTTAGATAATCTAGTTAGTGTATAACTTAGATTTTTTAGAATATTCTAAGTACTGCTTAACAAATTATCTTTCTTTGTATTCCTAATCCATCTCCATTACAAATTAATGTTTCAACCTTTCTCTTTGTTGTTTTTTGTATAGTAGTTATTTTTAAAAATTCAATAAAGTTCTCCTTTTTATCATTATTTACAATGATTTTAGGTTCTGCTAATTTTTTAACTTCATCTTTTTTAACAAATACAAATCTAGTTCAATGTATTGAACCTTCAATTTCCTAAAATATTAGTATTTTAGAAAATTTTTTGATATAATAAACAATGTAATAGAAAATTTCAATATATGTTTTATTAAAAGATGTCTGAAAGGAGGAATCTATATGTTTACATTACCTTTTACTTTACTATGTATTGGCATTATGCTAATAGGTGGACTTATTGGAATATTTTTACACATTATAACTAAAAAACAAAAAGAGAATATTCCAGAATCTTTTTGTGGAAGTAATGCTATTTATTGCAAGTTTACAGATCAAAATGAAGTTTCTCTTGATGAAGTTACAAAAAAACTTGAGCTTTTGGATATTTAATTAACTAATTCTTTTAATAAAACATAATACAGCATTATAGTAATTAATTTTACTTAATGCTGTATTCTTTCATTTATTTTCAATGATTTCTATATAAAAGTCGTTCAAATTCGTCGTTGAAGCGATTAAGGAAGTTATTTACGAAAATTTTTTCTCCCAAATTAGCTGTCGAATATTCATAATTTCATCATGAGCATATCTAATTTTAGAGACATCTTCTGAAAACTCTCTAAAATTTTTTTGCATTAATAATGATAAACCCATAATTTATTTCATTCCTTTGTTAATATATTGAATCTATAACACAATTATTATTATAAGTTGTTACAACAAATGTATATTCTGTTTCTTCATAGTATTCGCCATCTTCAACAACTGATGATGTTTTTGCAGTATAAGTATTATCATTAGTTTTTGATATACTATTAATTGTATATTCTCTTAATCCTCCACCGCCTTCAATCTTAGTTAAATATCCATTGCTATTTTGTCCAAAATGTTGTTTATTAGTCCAATTTTTATTAAATTCCCTTTCAGATACATAATTTAACATGGCATTTTTATAATCAGAAAATTTTATTAATGTAACAACTATACCGTCATTATTGAAAGTATCTTTTGATGAATCATAGTTTAATTTGCCTTTCTCTGTTAAATTTCCTAGAAGTGTATCACAATTAGCATGTGCTCTCAATTCTAAATAATCTGATAAAGTTGTTTTTACTTGTTCATCTGTATATGATGAACTTGTATTTGAAGATCGTTCAGTTGAATCTTCTATAGAATCTATAACACAATTATTATTATAAGCTGTTACAACAAATGTATATTCTGTTTCTTCATAGTATTCGCCATCTTCAACAACTGATGATGTTTTTGCAGTATAAGTATTATCATTAGTTTTTGATATACTATTAATTGTATATTCTCTTAATCCTCCACCGCCTTCAATCTTAGTTAAATATCCATTGCTATTTTGTCCAAAATGTTGTTTATTAGTCCAATTTTTATTAAATTCCCTTTCAGATACATAATTTAACATGGCATTTTTATAATCAGAAAATTTTATTAATGTAACAACTATACCGTCATTATTGAAAGTATCTTTTGATGAATCATAGTTTAATTTGCCTTTCTCTGTTAAATTTCCTAGAAGTGTATCACAATTAGCATGTGCTCTCAATTCTAAATAATCTGATAAAGTTGTTTTTACTTGTTCATCACTAAATACAATTGTACTTTCTAAATTATTAGCTTGAGGTTGTAAATAATTTGATGTTTTTTGATTTTGAATAATTTTATTTTTATTAATAATAAAAATAATTATACAAATAGTAACTATTGCTATAATTGCTAAAATAACTAAAAATTTTGTTAAACTAATCTTAATAACTTTCTTTTCTTCCATTTTTTATAACCTTTCTTTTGTATAATAAATTAAATATTTATATTTTATCACAATAAAATCATTAAATCAAGTAAATATAGTTTGTTCATTAAAATACGTATCTGAGATAAGTGAAAAAGTAAATGCAAGTAGCAATAGTGCCCATAGCAATAAGTCTTACAAAACGTCTTAATGTACAATA
>CANRGL010000050.1 GCA_947630145.1 uncultured Clostridia bacterium
TTTTTATCCCTTATAGCATACACTAAAAAAAAAAAACGCAAGTTTTCATAACAAATTTATTGTTAAATTTTTGTTACGATCTAATATCATTTCTGTTACTATAATTTGTATAATATTTCTTTATAATATATCTTGATAAAAGAGCCTAACATTAATGTCAGACTCTTTCATTTTATTTTATTTAATTTACTATTTTAGCACCTAAATTTTTCCCACCAATAACATGAAAATGTAAATGAGGAATTACTTGACCACCATTTTCTCCTGTATTTGAAATTACTCTGTAACCATCATCACATATACCAGTTATTTTAGCAACTTCTTTTATAGCTTTAATACATTCTAATACATATTTTTCATTTTCTTTTCCTATATTGTTTAAATCTTTTATATGTATCTTTGGTATTACTAACACATGTACAGGAGCTACTGGATTTATATCATTAAAAGCAATTACAAAATCATTTTCATATATTATCTTAGAACTTATTTGTTTACTTGCTATTTTACAAAATAAACAATCTTGCATATTATCACCTCTTTTATTCATTTATTAATACAGCTTTTATTCTTCTTACGCCAGATGAAGAAGCTTCTTCTTTTTTTATCTTAAATCTTCCAAGTTCATTAGTATTGTTTACATGTGGACCACCACATAATTCTTTTGAAATGTTTCCAATTGAATAAACTGTTACAATATCAGGATATTTTTCTATAAACATACATTCTGCTCCTGATGCAATAGCATCTTCTTTTTTCATTTCCTCTTTAGTAACAGGTATTCCTTCTTTAATCCATTTATTTACAAGTTCTTCAATTTTATTTTTTTCTTCATCAGTTAGTTTATGATCACAATTAAAATCAAATCTCATTCTATCTACTGTAATATTTGAACCTCTTTGATGAGAATCTTTCCCTATAACTTGCTTTAGAGCTGCATTTAAAAGATGTGTTGCTGTATGGTACGCAATTGTTTTTTCATTTTGCTCAGCAAGACCACCTTTAAATTTTTGTTCAGAGCCTGCTCTTGATTTTTCTTGATGTTCTTCAAATAATTTTTTAAATTCTTGCATATCAACTTTCATGTTATTTTCATCAGCTAAATCTTTAGTAACTTCAGGTGGAAATCCATAAGTATCATATAATTTAAATACAATATCTCCACTAATTTTATCTAAATTTTTTTCTTTTAATTTATCTATTTGTTTTATAAACTCTTTTTCGCCATTAGATAAAGTTTTTATAAATTTATTTTTTTCTTCAAGTATTACTTGTTTTATAACCTCACGATTTTTATCAAGTTCAGGATACATTTCTTTTAAAGTATCTATATTTAACTCTATTAAGTTTGGTAAATTATCTAAATCAATTTGTAACTTATTCATATGCCTTACCATTCTTCTAATAAGTCTTCTTAATACATAGCCTCTATCTACATTACTTGGTCTTCCTCCATCAGATATTATCATAATACTTGAACGTAAATGTTCAGCAACAATTCTTCTACTTTCAATACTATCTATTTTTTGTAAATTTTCTAATTTTGTCATAATTGGCAAAAATAATTCAGTATCAAAAGGTGTACTTTTTCCTTGTAAAAGCATAGTCATTCTTTCAAGTCCAAGACCAGTATCAACATTTTTTTGTTTCAATTTTGTATATCCATTTTTATCTTTAAAAAATTCCATAAATACATTATTCCATATTTCAACATATTTACCGCAATCACAATGAGGATCACATTTTTCAGAGCACTTGCTTTTACCTGTATCATAGAACATTTCTGTGTCTGGACCACAAGGGCCTTCCTCACCTGCTATCCACCAATTTTCTTCTTTTCCAAAAAAGAATATATGGTCTTCTGGTATTCCTACTTCTTTCCAAGTATTCTCAGAAACTGTGTCTTTACTACAATCTTCATCACCTGCAAAACATGTGACAAATAATTTTTCTACAGGTATACCTAAACATTTAGTTAAAAAATCAAAACTCATTTTAATAGATTCTTCTTTAAAATAATCACCTAAAGACCAATTTCCAAGCATTTCAAAATATGTTAAGTGACGATTATCACCTACTTCATCTATATCATTTGTTCTTACACATTTTTGAAAATCAGTAAGTCTTGTACCTTTTGGATGCTTTTGACCAAGCAAATATGGAACAAGAGGTTGCATTCCTGCTGTTGTAAATAACACAGATGGATCATTTTCAGGTATTAATGGTGCTGATGGAATTATTTTATGTCCATGTTCTTCAAAAAATTCTAAATATTTATTTCTTATATCTATTGCTCTCATAAGTATTCTCCTTTAAATTCGCTATAAATTATATCATTTTTTTTGCTTATTATCAATATTTTAAAAGTTATATTTTCTCAATTTTAAATTTTCCTTTACATATACCACATCTATATTTATTAACAAAATTTTTATTTAACCTTTGTCTATAAAAACTTTGTCCACATTTTGAACATATTATTTGATAATTATAATTATTATCCTCCAAATATTCAATATTGCTATTTTTATAATCATCTTTTTTATTGCCAAGTCTTGATATATTATATCCTAACCTCTCATTTATATATGTAGCATATTTTTTAAAATATTTTCCATGATCATTACAATAAGGTATACAGTGAATTAATTCATGTATAATAGTATTTTTAATTACTTTATCATTAAGTTCTAAAACCCATTTGCTTATATATATATGATGAGTATTAAATTTCTGATAATTTATTACTTTTCTACTTTTATATCTTTTTACAGTTTTATATTTTTTATCTGGATCTTCTTGTTTACAATATCCATATTTTTTCAAAGCTCTTGGAGATATTTGTATATCTATCGTACCAATATATTTTTTATCTTGCATATCAATATCTATACTTTTTAATTCTTGTATAGACTCATTATATAAATTTATTAATTTTTCTTCCATATCACTTATTCATATATTATATATCGAAAAAATAAGTTGATTCAAGATCAGCTTCGAAAAGTAACAATGCAAGTGGATATTTTTTAAAAGCAGTTCCAATAGTGGTATATAATTCTTTTGGCTCTGTAAATCCCATATGCCATCTAATAGCATATTTTTCTTCATTTGTAAGAGTAATAAATTCAGATAACATCATAACAGACTTTTCCCCATGACCATAAGGTATAGTATCATCTACCGTATAATATGGAACTTTCTCCCAATCTCCATTTTTGTTTTTAGCATTTCTATATTCAACTTTATAATAATTCAATTTACAAATATCATGTAATAATGCTACTATTTTTATTGTATCTTCGTCAAATTCAAAATCACTTTCTTTTGCTTTTTTGCTTAAAATCTCATATACTTTCATACTATGTTCAACAAGACCGCCCTCATATGCTCCGTGAAATCTTGTACTTGCAGGAGCAATATAAAAATCAGTTTTATCTAAAAATAATATTAATTTATCAATTCCTTCTCTATTTATACTTTTAAGTATATTTAAAAATTTTTCTTTCAATTAAATCACCAATCCTTTTAGTTATTATATCATAGTAAATAAAATTATTAAATATAAATATAAATATAAATATAAATTAATTATTATTATCCTTCTTTTTTATTTTTAAAAATATAATTCTTGGTTTTAATATCTTAGAGTATATATACAGAAGAATCAATACTAATATTAATATTATTATAGGTACTTTAAAAATACTTACAACATTTGCAACTTTTGTATAATTATTACTAAGATAGTATCCTGACAACACAAATAACACAGTCCATGGTATACTGCCAAGTGTTGTATAAATTAAAAATTTTTTGAAATTAAGTCTTGCTATACCTATAGGAATTGAAATAAAAGTTCTAATTATTGGTAAAAACCTACCTAAAAAAGCAGCTTTTAAACCGTACTTTCTAAACCATTTATCAGACTTTTCAATATCTTTTTCTTTCATAAAAAAATATTTACCATATTTTTGAATAAAAGTTCTACCTCCATAATATCCCATAGCATAAAGTATAATAGCACAAAAGACACTACCTATTACTCCTATTAGTGTAGCGCCAATAATTGAAAAAATTCCATTTGAAGCTAAAATTCCACCTGTAGCAAGTATTAATTCACTTGGTATGATTATTATAACAGCTTCAAGTATCATAGCAACAAACATACCTAAATATCCAAATTTTTCTATTATAGTTATAACATAACCATCCATATATTTCACCTTTATACATTATTATTTAATACAAAATAATTTATTCTTTTAATAACATAAAATACAAGCATTTTAAATATATTGTGAATATATAAAGGTATGGTGATATTTATGTATGTTACAATAGATAAAAAACATATTGTTATTACTTTAGTTATATGTACAATTTTTGCATCTGTATTATGCTTGGTGTATAACAATGTATTTGCTTCTAAATCAAATTGGGGGCTTAGTTTTAAAGAAGAAGGAGTTGCACCAGATGGTAATGCAACAACAGAGTTTTTAAAGCAGTATGATTCATATTATATTGGAAATACTGATGAAAAAAAAGTATATCTTACTTTTGATGCAGGTTATGAAAATGGAAACATGCCACAAATTTTAGATGCTCTTAAGAAAAACAATGTTAAAGCTACTTTCTTTGTTGTAAGTACATTTTTAAAAACAGATCCAGATCTTGTAAAACAAATGGTACAAGAAGGACATATAGTTGGAAATCATACCAACACTCATCCGAACATGTCTAAAATGTCTACTATGGAAGACTTCAAAGCTGAAATTGAACCAGTTGAAGAATTATATAAAGAAATAACAGGTGAAGAAATGAAAAAATTTTATAGGCCACCTCAAGGTGTATATAGCGAAGATAATTTAAAAATGGCAAAAGAATTAGGATATAAAACTATATTTTGGAGTTTAGCATATGTTGATTGGTATCAAGATAAACAACCTTCAAAAGAAGAAGCATTTAAAAAATTATTACCTCGTCTTCATAATGGCGCAATAATCCTACTTCATAGTACTTCAAAGACAAATGCTGAAATACTAGATGAACTTATTAAAAAAATTAAAGAATTAGGATATGAGTTTTCCACTTTAGAAGAATTAGTAAATAGTTAATAATCTATTTTAAAAAATATATTAAAAAATTTATTTGTTATTAAAAAATTAAATAAGATATACTACAATTTATTTTAATTGCTACAAAAATTACAGTTAAATTTTTTATTTTTTTAAAAGTTTTGAAAAAAATTTTTCAAAAAACAAGGGGCTGTAAAAAAAGTCTAATAAAAAATTAGGTTTGTATCAAAAATATGATACAAATCTAATTTTTTTG
>CANRGL010000051.1 GCA_947630145.1 uncultured Clostridia bacterium
AAAAAAAAACGCAAGTTTTCATAACAAATTTATTATTAAATTTTTGTTACAGTTTAATGTTAGTTTTGTTACTTAAAAAATATTCATATATTACATTTATAGATTTAATATTATGTATATTATATATTAAATTTTAATTAATTTTGTGTTTTCTAATCAAGGTAGTCTAAATAATAACATTAAAAAAAGGTGTATTTAAATTTACACCTTAATATTAAAATGATAAAACAATATATTATATTTTATTTACTAATTTTTTAAAATGATTTCCTCTTTCTTCAAAATTCTTATACATGTCAAATGATGCACTAGCAGGAGACATTACTACAATATCATTTTCTTTAGCAACCTTATTTGCATAATTTACACATTCTTCTAAAGTATTAAACTCAACCATTTCAGGTAAATTACTTAGATCAACTTTTTGCTTTTTTTGTTCTAATAATACAGCATTTCTTATCTTAGTTGCTGTCTTACCAATTAGAATTAAACATTTTACTTTATCTAATATGTATGGAGCTAAAGGTTCATATGGTATATTTTTATCATATCCACCTGCAATCAAAATAATTTTCTGTTTAAACGATTTAAGTCCTGCAATTGTACGAGTTGGACTTGTTCCAATTGAATCATTATACCATTTTACACCATTTTTTTCTTTAATTAATTCCATTCTATGTTCAACACCACTAAAAGTAGTAATTACCTCTTTAATATCTTCTTTATTTACTAAACTATATACAGCTGAACTAGCTGCACAAATATTAGCTAAGTTATGCATTCCTACAAGTTTTATCTTTGATATATCACATATTCTTTCTATTTTACCGTTTATATTTGAAACAATATAGTTATCTTTTAAATATACACCATTTAAAACTTTATCCTCTATACTAAAGCCTCTAATCTTTGGCTTTTCTTTCATTTTTTCTATTATTTCAAGATATTTATACGTTATATCATTATCTTTATTTAATACTAAAACATCTTCTTTTTTTTGTGATTTAAAAATATTAGACTTTGCCATAATATATTCGTTATAATTTGTATGATAGTCTAAATGATTAGGAGAAATATTAGTTATAACTGCAATGTCTATATTACTAGAAAGTGTCATAAGCTGAAAACTACTTAACTCTAAAACCACTACATCCTCTTTTTTTATTTCATCTAATTTTGAAAATAAAGGCGTACCTATATTTCCACCAAGCCATACTTTGTATCCTGCTTGTTCTAAAAATTTTGATATTAAAGTTGTTGTTGTTGTCTTCCCATCACTACCTGTAATACCAATTATTTTACATGGAGCAAGTTCAATAACTTTTTCTACTTCTGAAGTAAGTATAGCTCCTGTTTCAACAGCTTTTTCTATTTCATAAGTAAAAGGTTTTACACCAGGTGATCTAAATATATAATCATATTTTTCTATGCCCTCTAGATAATCATCTCCTAATACTAAATCAATATCAAGTTCTTTTAATTTGTTTAATTTTTCTAAGAGTTTTACATTTTTATCTCTTGCACTTATTTTTGCACCTAAACTTACTAAATATTCTATTGCTGGTAAATTACTTATACCAATACCAATTACAGCTACTCTTTTTCCTTTTATATCTTTTTTAAATTTATCTAATTTTATATTTTCCACTATATACCACCTTCAAATTATTATATTACAATATATTCAAAAATTCAACAAAAAGCAACTAACATGATTATAATTTTTATATTAAATATACAAAAAGCTCAAAATAAAAGAATACTTTTATAATGAGCAAAAATTTAAATTATCTTTGATTTCTACCAACAGGATCTCCTAATCCTAATCTTTCAGCTACGTTCATCTCTCCAACGTAAAAATATGATCCACATGCAGTCTGAGATTCTGGAGTTCTAGAATTAGTATTTGTACAAGGTTTAACCATTATCCTATCTAATCTACAAGTACAATCTTCTAAACAGTTATGTGCACAAGATGATACATTACATTCAATTTTTTGATGATATGACAATTTTATCGCCTCCTATATATTATTTTTTGTATTTTTTTTAAAATAATACATTAGAGTACAACTATTTAATACTATCTCTTAATTTTCTATGATATGTAATTGTAAATCTATGAACTTCATCTTGCAAAAAAGTTAAAAAATTTAGTATATTTTTATTATTGCTAAGATCTATTTCATCTCCTCTATCATTGACTAATCCCTTAGTCCTATGTTTATTATTTTTTATCATACCATAAACTAATACACTATCTATATTTGCATCATTTAATGCTTTTTTTACAGCATTTATCTGAGTTTTACCACCATCTATAAAAAAGGCATCAGGTAGTGGCCACTCATCAGCATGTTTAAGTCTACGAGATACTATTTCGTACATAGATTTTGGATCATCTTGCGTACTTGTTGATTTAATTTTAAACTTTCTATACATTTTTTTATTTAATTTTCTATCTTCAAATCTTATCATACATCCTACTATATATTCATTTCTTAAATTTGATATATCAAAACTTTCTATAGAATTTATTTGATCATTGATAGATAATTTATCTGATAAATCAGCAAGTACATTATTTTTTCTATCTTCTATATTTATATGTATATTATTTTCTACCATATTTATAAGTTTGGCTTTATCACCTTTTTTAGGACAAATAGCATTTATTTTTATATTTTTTTCTTTAAAAAAATTATTAATTAAATCTAGTCTATCATCATCTAACTTTATATATAATTTTTTAGGTATATCTTTATTGTCTAAATAATAATTAGATACAATGGATATAATTGCCTCTTCTACTTCTTCTTTTAAAATATCATTTAATATTACATTATCATGTAGTACCACTTTATAATCACGTATTTTAAAAACTTGAACATATAAAGAGTTTATGTTATGAACATATCCAAGAATATCAGTACTATTTTCATTTAAATTACCTACTTTTTGTTTCATACTTATTTTATCAATGTAATCTAAACGTTTTTTTAGTTTAGCTGCTTTTTCGAATTCAAGCTTATTTATACACTCGTCCATATCAGTTTTAATTATTCTTTTTATCTCATCATTTTTTCCTTGTAAAAATAATACTACTTGATCAATCATTTTTTTATACTCATCAAGTGATACATCATTAATACAAGGACCTAAACATCTTCCTATATGGTAGTATAGACATGGTTTAACAACTTTTTTTCTTTCTAAATTATACTTACAACGCTTAAGAGGAAATATTTCTTTAATTGAATTTAGACTTTCTCTCATTGCACCTACATTGGTATATGGTCCAAAATACATTGATCTATCATTTATCTTCTTCCTAGTTACAGTTATTGTAGGATACTTATCTTTTACATTTATTTTTATATATGGATATGTTTTATCATCTTTAAGCATGACATTAAACTTTGGTTTATTCTCTTTTATATAGTTACATTCTAAAACTAAAGCTTCAACCTCATTTTCTGTTACGATATATGAAATATCACGTATTAATGATACCATTTTTTCTATTCTTTGTGATTTTTTATTTTTTTGAAAGTATTGTCTAACTCTTTTTCTTAGAGATATTGCTTTACCTACATATATAATTTTACCATTTTCATCTTTCATCATATATATTCCAGGACTAAAAGGTAAATTATCTACAATATTTTTAACATGATCAGTCAAGGTATTTCCTCCTATTTTTTATATTATAAAAGAGGGCAAGAGCCCTCTTATTTACTATTTTTATTATTCAGCTTCATCAGTTTCATTGTATTTGTCAATGATAGCTTTTTGTAACATTTCTCTAGTTTCAGTGTTAATTGGATGAGCTATATCTTTAAATTCTCCGTTTGGAGTTTTTTTACTAGGCATAGCGATAAATAAACCTTTATCACTTTCGATAACTTTGATATCATGTATAACAAATACATCATCAATTGTTATTGAAGCTATAGCTTTCATTCTGTTTTGAGAAGTTACTTTTCTTACTCTAACGTCAGTTATTTGCATGTTGAACACCGCCTTCCTTACCTGTAATTATATTATTACACAAGATATTTTTAATGTCAATACTTTTTTTACATAACATTACATTTTTTTTGCATTTTATTTTTTTAATCAAAGTATTACTTGTTAAATTATCTATATAAAATTTTAATTCTTTTTAGCGTGTATTCAATATCCTCTGAAATATATTCCCTATACCCAAGCATAATATCGACTGGATCTAGTTTTTTTATTAAACCAGAGCAAATAGTTATTTCAAGACTATCATCTAGCAAAAAGTCAAAATTTATAATATCAGATTTTATATCGATTCCCGAGTTTTACAGTTGTGAATAAAAAATAATTGCTTTTAACCTAGATTTTATCTGGGTTTTAATTTGTCAACTT
>CANRGL010000052.1 GCA_947630145.1 uncultured Clostridia bacterium
AAGTTGACAAATTAAAACCCAGATAAAATCTAGGTTAAAAGCAATTATTTTTTATTCACAACTGTAAAACTCGGGAACAAATCTATCTCTTAAATTAACATAACCGTATGCAGTTCCATAATTTACAACAGATTGTAAACAACTTTTTAGCATACTAGCAGTATTTTCACTCATTACTCTATTTGAAGAATAGTTAGCTTCTAATATAGTTTTTCCTTCTTTATCAATTACTTTTGTATAAAATTTAGGTTCATTATATACACCATTATTAGCAATAGTTGCATAAGCATTGGCCATTTCTATTGGCTTAACTCCGTCAGTTAAACCTCCAAGAGCTAAAGGAGCTATTGATTTATCTTCTTCTTTTAAACTCTTAAGTCCTAAACTTTTAGCAAAATTATATGCATAATTTAAGTCAATTCCTTGTACTGTCCTTACAGCAGGTAAATTCATAGACTTTGAGATAGCTTGCCTTACAGTAACATATCCATAGAAGAAGTTATAGTAATTTTTTGGTGTCCAACCATTAATATTTATTGGTAGATCTTCAACATATGAATCTGGTGTTAATTTACCAAGTTCAAATGCAGGGCCATAAGCACCAAGGGGTTTCATACAAGAACCAGGCTGTCTATTACTTTGAGTAGCACGATTTAAAACAAAATTTCCATCTTTTTTACCTGCTCCACCAATAAGTCCTAAAACATTACCGTTTTTATGGTCGATAACTACCATAGCAGATTGCATAACTTCACCATCTTTATCTACATAGAAGATAGCAGGATTAGTAAATGCATTATCAATAACTTGTTGTACTTTAGGGTCTAAAGTTGAATATATTTTATATCCTTTTGTATATATATCTTTTTTTGCTTGTTCAAAAGATATATTTTCTTTTTTTGCAATATCATTTGCAACAGATTCTATGGCAGCATCTACAAAATATGTTTGAGTTTGATTTATATCATTACTTTTTGTAAATTCTACTTTTGTATTTAAAGCTTCGTTATATTCTTCAGTTGTTATCTTTCCAAGTTCCAACATTTTGTCTAAAACTACTTTTTGTCTTTTTAAAAGATTTTCTCGTGAGATATTACTTGTATATGGATTAGTAGATTCTGGGGACTGAATTGCAGCTGCAAGTATAGCACACTCTGCAAGATTTAAGTTAGTAACTGATTTATTAAAGTAGACTTTAGAAGCAACTTGAACGCCATATGCATTTTCTCCTAAATATATTGTATTAGAATATATTCGCAATATATCTTCTTTAGAATATTTTGTTTCTAAAAGAAAAGCTCTATACCATTCACGTATTTTTCTCATAACACTATTTTCATTATCGCTAGTTAGATTTTTAACTAATTGCTGTGTTATTGTACTACCTCCAAAACTAGAATCTTTATCATTTGTTAAATAGTTTATTATAGCAGCACTAGTCCTTTTAAAATCTATACCATAATGTTCAAAAAATCTTTCATCTTCTATTGAAATAATGGCATTTATTAAATTTTTAGGCAAGTCAGAATATTGTATTTCAATTCTATTTTCAGTTCCATATAAATATCCTATTTGATCACCATTTTTATCATAAACATAACTTGAAATTTGAAGATTTCCTATAACATTACCATTTAACAATTCTTGAGTAGATTTATCACTAAGAATATCTTTTAATATGTTACGAAAATAACCATATATATATGCAATAACTGAAATAAGAATAAGGTCAATACAAATTCCTATAATTAAAGAGATAATAATAGATTTTCTTAATTTATGAGGATTATATTTTACAATTGATTTTTCCAATTTAATCTCCTTTAGTTTAATTTAATTTCCTTATATAATTATACATCACAGTTATATTTTATTCAACAAAATAATATAAAATGTTATAAAAAACATAAAAAATTAATTTAATAAGGTTAATTAATTCATATATATTTTACTACTCTATCATATAACTATCACAAATAGGTATTATAATTTAGATATAAATTAAAATAGTACAAAGTAAAATGTTCTACATTAAAATACATTTAATATAATGTATTAAATATTATAGAAAACCGATTAGACTTTTTAGTCTGTGTTATAAAAAAATATGAGAGGGGGGTGATATATGTAGTTTTTATATTATTAATGCTAGATAAAAGTAATCAATAAGATTATTAAATATAGAAAAATCAAAGGAGGTGATAGCAATAGTTATTAACCTTGTAATAAATTGATTTTTTGGAGGTGATATATAATATAATAATATAAAGTATGATGAAAATAATTATAAATCTAAAAAAACAGATTTTTATATAATTTAGTAATATTTGTAATAAAAGAAGGTGATATATGCCAAAAGATATAAATACAAATATTAAGTATTAATTGTATTTATAAAATATATTAATTAAAGAAAAAATAATTCCTATACAAAATTAGAATAAAAACTTTTTCATATATAATTAAAGGGGCTAAAAAGCCTCTTTTTTTGTATCAAATTTATTTATATAATCATAATATATATTAGCGTTATATACGCTTGTTATATAAGGAGGGAAAAAGATAATGTGGAATTATCCAAACAGTGGTTGTGGATGCTCACAAGGTCAAAACTATAATAATTACCAACAAAACTGTTGTTGTTATGAACAACAAAATAATTGTTGCTGTGAACAGCAAAGTTGCTGTTGTTGCGCTCAACAAAATAATTGTTGTTGTAAACCACAACCAAAATGTTGTTGCTAATATGATTATTAACAGTTAAAAGAAAAGCTAGAAATAGCTTTTCGTACATATCAAAATCCAAGAATTCTTTGAAATTGAATAAATATAGATTGTAGTTTAGGAGCAGTATATCTAAATTTTACTTTTTTATCTTCTACAGATTTTATATATTGTTTAATTATAGAATTTAGGTTTTTCTTTTCGATAAAATTCCAATATCTAGTTTCCTTTTCTTTTATATCTTTCCATTTGTACTTAAAGTATGATTCATTATACATCCAATTATATTTTTTATCGTTATTTTCTTTATTAAAACCAGTAGCATATGCTCCTGGTTCTATTATGCCTATTTGTATATTAGTATCATCTAATTTTTTCATTTCTTTTCTAAGTGAAGAAGCAAATCCCTCAATTGCAAATTTAGATGAACAATATGGGCCGAGAAAAGGCATAGATATTCTTCCTGCAAGTGAAGACAAAAAAATAACTCTTCCTTGTTTATTTTCTATTAATTTTTTTAATGCTACTTGTGTAATTTTTATATTTGAAAATACATTAGTTTCAAATACGTTTTCAATTCTATCTACGCGTATATCAGATATTGAACCAGAATCTCCAATTGCTGCATTGTTTATTAACACATCAAAATCTATATCATATAACATATCTCTATCTTTTTCTAAACGTATATCTAATTTAAAAGATTTTAAATCTATATTTCTATCTTCTGCAAGTATATTTAATTCCTTAGCTTGCCTTTCATATTGTGTTGTAGCTATTACTTTATGTCCGCGTTTTGCAAGTGTAATTGCAGCTTCTCTTCCAAGTCCAGAACCTGCACCAGTTATAACTATTGTTTTTGATTTCAAAAAATCACCTCTATTTATATAGTTATATTATGTACTTTTTTAGTACATATATGCTAAGTTAATAGATAATTATATTAGATATTTTTTAATTTTCTATTAAATATTATTTTATATAACCTTAAACTGTAACAAAAATTTAATAATAAATTTGTTATGAAAACTTGCGTTTTTTTTTTTTTTAGTGTATGCTATAAGGGATAAAAATAAATTATATTAAAAACAAAGAAATATAATATGATTTATATATAAAAATGGAGGAAGATGATATGAAAAAGAACAAAAGAGGTATATCTCTAATAGTGTTAATAGTAACGATAATCGTAATAATAATCTTAGCAGCAGCAGTAATACTAACACTAAGTAAAAATAATCCAGTAGAAAGTGCAAGAGAGGCAAGATTTAAAGAAGATATACG
>CANRGL010000053.1 GCA_947630145.1 uncultured Clostridia bacterium
ATTGTATTAAAAACTATTGGAACATTTTTACTAATATTTCAATATTAAAAACTGAACATTATTACTAAGAATTCACAGGTTTACGTAAAATAATATAAATTTTGAATAAAAATAGCAAATTATGCACTATATATCTAAATTTTCAATAAAATCATAGAAAAAATAATTATTATCTACTAAAAAAATAGGACTTCTTTTGTTTATAACATCATAGCACCTTATAAGGTCAAATTTTTTATTTAAGTTGTATTTCTTAATTAAATAGTTAGATAAATTTCTTAAAGATGATAAAGTTTCATTTGATATATAATTATTATTACTACACAGTGCAATACTTATACTATTAGAATCATACTCTATTTTTCCAGTGTGAATAGATATTTCATCTTCTGGAATTATATTTATAATTTCACCTTTTTTACCTATTATATAGTGGTATGATAAAAATATTTTATCTTGATTTTTTAAGTTATTAATATAATTTCTATTTTTAATTGCACTTGCGTTTTTTATTGGAGCATCATGCAAAATTATTTTAAAAACTTGATTTATTTTTTCATTTGGTCTAGTAGTTTCACTAAAATCAATATGTCTTTTAATTATATTTAACATCTAATCACCTAATATATATTATGCTTGTCCTAGAACTTTGGTTAATATAATTTATTCTTGACTTATTTAAATTGTTTGATATAATAATATAGTAAAAAAGGAGTGTTTAAATTGAAAATAGGAATAGTAGGCTTGCCAAATGTTGGAAAAAGTACACTTTTTAATGCTATAACAAAAGCAGGTGCTGAATGTGCTAATTATCCATTTTGTACGATAGAACCAAATGTTGGAATGGTAAATGTACCTGATAGAAGAATAGATTTTTTAACAAATATGTATAGTTCACAAAAAACTACTTATGCTACAATTGAATTTGTTGATATTGCAGGTTTGGTAAAAGGTGCTTCCAAAGGAGAAGGCCTTGGAAATAAATTTTTATCACATATAAGGCAGACAGATGCTATAGCACAAGTGGTTAGATGCTTTGAAGATGATAAAATAGTACATGTTAATGGTAATATAGATCCGATAGGGGATATTGAAACTATAAATTTAGAGTTGATTTTTGCAGATATTGAGTCTGTTAATAAAAAGATAGATAAAGTAGCAAAACTTTTAAAAAGCGGTGATAAAAAAGCAAAAGTTGATTATGATTTTTTAATTAATGTAAGGACACATTTAGAAGAGGGAAAACCTGTTAGAACTATGGAGATGTCAGATGATCAAGAAGAAGTATTAAAAGATATATTTTTGCTTACAATTAAGCCTATAATATATATTGCTAATGTATCTGAAAATCAAATTTCATCGGTTGAAAGTGATCCATATGTTAATAAAGTAAAAGAATATGCAAAAAATGAAAATGCAAAAGTTATATCGCTTTGTGCAAAGCTTGAAGAGGATTTATCAACGTTAGATGATTCAGATAGAGAAGAATTAATGAAAGATTATCAAATAGAAGAATCAGGATTAGATAAATTAATAAAAGCAAGCTATAGCTTGTTAGGTCTTATTTCTTTTTTAACTTGTGGAAAAGATGAAACAAGAGCATGGACTATAACTAAAGGAACTAAGGCACCTAGTGCGGCAGGGAAAATACATACTGATTTTGAAAGAGGATTTATAAAGGCAGAAGTTGTTTCTTTTGAAGATTTAGAAAAATATGGTTCAATGAATGCTTTAAAAGAAAAAGGACTTGTAAGACTTGAAGGAAAAGAATATGTTGTAAAAGATGGTGACGTAATAGTATTTAGGTTTAATGTATAATTTTACAATGAATTTTAAGGGGAAATAAAAAATGCAAAAAAGGATATCTTTTAAAGAAATAATGCAAACATTTATATTTGTCCTTCCATATGTATTTGTAGAATTTACCAATACTTTTTTAATAACAATAGATAAATCTATATCAAATTCCATTGGAAAAATTGCTATTATTGTATTTTCTTCATTTATAACGTTGGATTGGGCTATAAATACAATTCAAACTTGTATAGGAAATGCACATACAATTATACTAGCAAGAGATAAAAAAATTCAAAACAAATTAATAATTCTGCTATGTTTATGCAAATAGTAAGTTCAGTAATAATTTCAATAATAATTTTTTCCTTTTCAAAACAAATTACATATGTATATAGTTTAGAGGATAATATTCGTGAAATATTGTCAATAATATTAAAATTAAAAGCTATTCAATTGCCTATTCATTCAATCGGATTAATTCCTAAAAATATATTAAAAGTTGAAACCAAAACAAACAAAATATGGATTGCAACGATAATTTCATCTATAATAAATATATTAGGAGATATTTTAAGTATAAAACTTGGGTATAATGAAATTGGGATATATATTGCCACAATTGTCTCATCTTTAATAAATACCGCATTATTATTAATTTTTTCTAAATATAAATTATTTAAGTTTTCTTTTAATTATATAAAGCAATTATTATATTTTGCAAAAGATTTAATATTTGATAAAATTATACAAAGAATTGTAAATATATATTATACACATGTAGCTAGTTTATTAGGAACAAATATTTATGCTATACATTGTGTATGTATAGCAATTGTTGATACACTATCTGAAATAACTGAAGGTTATAATTCTGGACTATTGGTTGAATATTCAAATGATATAGATAAAAAGAAAAGAAATTTGTTAAGAAAAGTAGATAATGTTGAATTTTATGGAAATATTTTTGCAATATTGTTTATTACAATATTTATATATCCTTTATGGCTTATTTTAGGTAATTCTGTTTCTTGGAGTGACTGTAATCCATATATATGGATATATTCTATTGAATTTATTGCAACAGTAGCTGGATGTAATTATACTGCTTATCTTCAAGCTAATAAAAATACAAAAGCAATTAGTATGATGGCTTTCATAGGTGGAGTATGTGTAAGAATGCCACTTTGTTATATAATATGTAAATTTAATCTTGGAATAGTTGCTTTATCATTTGTATGCGGAATCGATAGAATTGTAAGGACAATATATTTAAGATTATATATTAAATCAAAAAAACAAATATTATTTACTTAAATTAAACTAGAAAAAAATTAATGAAAGATTATAAAATAGGGAAATTAATATTTTATAAATTAATAAAAGTAACGTTATATGATTTGTTTGGTATTATTTCTTTTTTTACTTGCTGATTTTAAATGATATTTATAGAGGCAGTAGTGGCCTTTTTTTGAAGACTTAGAAAAATATGATTTAATTAATGTAAAAAAAGGCTTTGTAAGAATTGAAAGAAAAGATTATGTTGTAAAAGATGGTGACGTAATAGTATTTAGGTTTAATGTATAAAATAATATTTGATTAAATAAAAACTCAAGTTATTTTTTCTTGAGTTTTTTGTATATTTATAATTTGTTTTTGATATAAAAATAGACAAACAAATAATGTTTGCCTAAGTTTCACAGTTTTTTATATGGTGGGCAGGGATGGATTCGAACCATCGTAGGCGGAAGCCAACAGATTTACAGTCTGCCCCCTTTAACCACTCGGGCACCTACCCAAATATTATATATAAAAAATGGTGGGCCTTCAGGGATTCGAACCCCGGACCATCCGGTTATGAGCCGGGTGCTCTGACCAACTGAGCTAAAGGCCCACTGCTGTGGAACAAATATATTATAATAAATATATCAAAAAAAGTCAATACTTTTTTAAATTTTTTAATAAAATTGTGAATTCTTAGGTTACTATTCAGACTAGAAAATAAAATTTTAGTGACAGAATTATGTATTTGTTGATAAGTATCATCTAAAATAGTAT
>CANRGL010000054.1 GCA_947630145.1 uncultured Clostridia bacterium
AATTGATAGCTTTTTTCATGCAAAAATGAGTGAAAATTTTTCACTCATTTTTGGTAGGGACTTTTTTTACAGCCCCTCTTTTTTATTATACTCTTTCCATATATGATCCTGTTCTTGTATCTATACGTATTTTATCACCAATATTTACAAATACTGGAACGTTAAAACTAGCTCCTGTTTCAACAGTACAAGGTTTTGTTGTTCCTGTTGCTGTTGCTCCTTTTATACCTGGTTCTGTATATGTAACTTCTAGTTCAACAAAAGTTGGTGGTTCAACACCAAATATTTTACCTTTATATGATAAAACTTTTACTAGCATACTATCTTTTAAATATGGTAATGTTTCTTCAATTTGTTCTTTTGAAAGTTCTACTTGTTCATAAGTAGTTGTATCCATAAAAGTATACATATCTCCTTCAGAATATAAATATTGCATTTCTTGTACAGTTATTTGAGCTTCTTCTACTTTTTCAGATGGATTAAATGTTTTTTCTAAAGTTTGCCCTGTTATAACATTTTTAAGTTTTGTTCTAACAAAAGCTGCTCCTTTTCCAGGTTTTACATGTTGAAATTCTACAACTCTATATACGCTAGAATCCATTTCAAATGTAACACCATTTCTAAAATCTCCTGCTAAAATCATAAGATCCTCCTTAAATTATTTTGATACTTTTTCTACTAAAGCTTTAAAACCTGTCATATCATTTACTGCCATTTCAGCTAACATTTTTCTATTTATTGTAACATTTGATTTTTTTAAGTTAGACATTAATTTACTATATGTTGTTCCACACATTCTTGCTCCTGCATTTATTCTTGCAATCCAAAGTTGTCTAAAGTTTCTTTTATTTTGCTTTCTTCCAATATATGCATATTTTAAAGATTTCATAACAGCTTGATTTGCCATTTTAAATCTTACAGATTTTGCTCCAAAATATCCTTTTGCTCTTTTTAAAACTTTTTTATGTCTAGCTCTAGTTGTTACAGCTCCTTTTACTCTTGCCATTTTTATTTCCTCCTTTTTAAGTTATTTTATTTATATGGTAATAATTTCTTTACAGCTTTTTTACTTGAACCATCAACATATGCTGATTGTTTTAAAGACATTTTTCTTTTTGATGTCTTTCCAGTTAATTTATGTGCTCTATTTGCAACATTTCTTTTAACTTTACCTTTACCAGTTACTGATAATCTTTTTTTAGATGAACTATGTGTTTTCATTTTTGGCATAATAATCTCTCCTCTCTAAATTTTATTTATTTTTGTTTGGTGATAAAAACATAGTAAGATTCTTTCCCTCCATTTTAGGAGTTTTATCAATTTGCACACCTTCAAGCATATCACAAAAACTATTCATTATCTCTTTTCCTTGATTTACAAAATTAAGCTCTCTTCCTCTAAATCTCATACTAACTTTTACTTTATTACCTGAAGCTATAAATTTATTGGCATTTTTAGCTTTTACTTCTAAATCATGCTTATCAATATTAGGAGATAATCTTATTTCCTTAATTTCTATTACTTTTTGATTTTTCTTTGCTTCTTTTGCTCTTTTTGTCATTTCAAATTTATATTTACTATAATCTAGCATTTTACATACTGGATTATCTTTATTAGGAGATACAAGTACTAAATCATAACCTTTATCATAAGCCATTTCAATAGCTTTATTTGTGTTTATTTTACCTAACTTTTCTCCATTTTCATCAATTACTTGAACTTCTGCAAATTTAATTTGTTCATTTATTAAAAAATCTTGTTTTATATTAAACACCTCCACAAAAATAGATATAAAAAAAGATTGCTCGTATGGCAATCCTCTCAATAACAATACATTAAATATAACTATAACTATGATTTATTATACTATTTATTATATATTGCAACCTTACTAAGACAAAACTCGCAAGGTGAGAAGATTTCCTCTACTTTACGAGTATATTTTAACATAATAAAATTAGTTTGTCAAGTAATTTTTTATTATTTTTCTATTAATATTAAGTTATAATCATATCCTGTATATTCTGAATCAAAACTATTAGGATATTTTGTCTTAATTGCTTTTTTATTTATAATCCTAAATTCATTATTACCTTTAAAATATTTATTGTAAAATGAATTATCTATAGAATCAATAATCCAAATTCTTCCTTTGTAATTATCAATAAAATCTAAATTTTCAACAGTTTGCATTTGTGGTCCATATGCTTTATATGCATCTTCAATATTCCAATCTTCTTCATTATAGAAATATTGTTTATTATCTTTAAAATTAACTGCAAATACTGAACCATTAACAATATTAGAGTATACTATTATATCATCTTTTTGTATATTTTCTTTTAAATATTCTACTTGAGTCATATTTGTTTTATCATAATTATTGTTAATAAGCTGTATATTACTAACTAAAGAAATAACAAATATAATAATACATATTTCTATTGTAATACTTGAGTTTTTCTCTTTTGACATTATATCAGCAATAAAGAAAACTAATAAACCTGTTATTGCTACTAAATATCTAGGGTATAATATAGGACTTTTAAATAACGATATAATTAAAGCTATAAATATTATTAATCCATATATGAAAATTGATCTTTTTGCATTATTTATATTTACTTTTTCTTTTTTACATTTATAAATAACAAATCCTAAATAAATATATAAACAAATAGCAAAGCAAAATCCGAATATATTATTTAAATTTCCCATAAATTGTATTCCTAAAGTATTAAATAAAGTATCTGGAAATTTTAATTCTATCCAAAATCCCTTACTTACTGATGTAACTTGTTTTATAAAATAAAATAACCAAGGTATATAAAGTGATATTTCTACAATTGCTTGTATAATAAAAATAATTAAATCCTTTTTTCTAAATTTGGCTTGTTTTATTAAATAAATAAATAATATTAAATTAATTATTCCTGCTGCCATAAGTCCATAATAATGTGTATAACAACTAAATATACTAAACAATGCAAATATTATCCAATTTTTTAAATTACTTTCTTTTTTATATATTCTATTTGCATATATAGCCATTATTGTAACAAATAACATTACCCATGTATACATTCTTATTTGTGTTGCATATATTGAGATAACTGGTAAAAATAATATTAAAAATGAAAAAATAATACCTGTTTTCTCACCATAATCTTTCCTTATATGAGTTATACCTAATATTGATAATATTATTACTGGTAATATTGAAAATAGCCTAAATACTAATATGTTATTTCCAAATATATATGAAATTAATTTTAACATTATATAATATAATACTGGATGAACATCATTTCCACCTATATTCCATATATCTATAATACTATGATTTGAAATTGCAACAGAGTATGATTCATCAAACCAGACATTACTGTGGAATGCTCCTAATGATATAAAAATTGAACCTATAATAATTATAATAATATTTAATATTAAAATTTTATCTTTTTTATTCTTTATAGAAATTAATGCATTTTCTTTATTCATTTATTAATTACTCCTATTATAATACTACGTCATTTACATATTAAAAATACAATATATTTATAATAACATAATAATTAAAAAAAGTAAAGTTTTTTTACATAAATAAGTACTATTAACTTTATTATAATTAAATAATATCATTTATTTTAAGTTTCGGGATTTTTTAAAAAAGTTATCCACAAAAATATTACAATTGTGTTAAATTGAATAAAAATATGGA
>CANRGL010000055.1 GCA_947630145.1 uncultured Clostridia bacterium
ATTAAAAACTATTGGAACATTTTTACTAATATTTCAATATTAAAAACTGAACATTATTACTAAGAATTCACAACTTTTTTAAATTTTTTAATAAAATTTTGATATTTGCTTTTAACTTTTCACTTGACGAAATTTATGATATAAAAGAGAAATCGGTTACATTATTCTGAATAGAAAAAAGTGTAACCGATTCCCTTTGAGGAGGTAAAAACAACAATTATTATAATGATAGAAGAACAGAATATCATTATAACAAATTAGGTATAAGCGTGATTAATTTGTTAAATATTAATTTTTTAATATTTAAACTATTACTAAAAAATAATATATACCGTAATAAACTTAATAATAATAAAAAACAATTGCTTTAAAAATAAAAAAATAACATACTAATATTATATCAAAATATTTATCAAAAGTAAATACATTTTTAAATATTTTACTATAATTTATCACTTAAATGAGTAATGTTTCCAGCACCTATTGTTAAAATTATATCACCTGGTCTCATAATTTCTTTTAAATAATTTTGAATTTTATCAAAAGTAGGGATATAAAGTGCATTTACTTTGTTATCTAATAATTTATCAACTAAATCTTTTGAAGAAATAGTTCCATCATCTTTTTCTCTAGCAGCGTATATATCAGCTATTATAGCTATATCTGCATCTGTAAAGGCAGTTGCAAAATCATTAAGAAGTTCTTTTGTTCTTGAAAAAGTATGTGGTTGAAAAACTGCGATTATTCTTTTATGTTCTTTTTGCTTTGCTGCAGCTAGTGTTGATTTTATTTCGGTAGGATGATGTGCATAATCATCGTATATTAATATATTGTCTTTTATTTCTTTTTTAAATTCAAATCTTCTTTTAGCACCAGAAAATTCATTTAAACTTTTTTGCATTTTCTTAAATGAAATTCCATGTGCATATGCAGTTGTAATAGAAGCTAAAGCATCGTAAACATTGTGAATACCAGGAACTGTTAAATAAAATTTATATGTAATATTATTTTTATTATTTGATACATCAAAAGAATAGAATCCTTTTATATTACATGATATGTTTTTTGCATATATAGTTGCAGTTGGGTCACCTATTGAAAAAGTATATATTTTTACTTGTTTTTTTGATAAATCTTCACTTAATTCATTTACTACATCCATGCAATTTATATCATCTTTATTAATTACTAAAATTCCATTTTTAGGAAGCATTAATATAAATTTCTTGAATGAATCCTTAATTTCTTCAATTCCTGAAAAATAGTCTAGATGATCTTCGTCAATATTTAATACAGTTGCAGTTTGATGTGGAAAATTAAGGAAACTATCTACATATTCGCATGCCTCTAGTATAAAGTAATCAGAGTTACCTATTCTGTAATTTAAATTATCTAATTTTTTGAATTTTCCTCCTACTTGAATATTAGGATCAAGATTTGCATCTATAAATATTGATGAAACCATTGAAGTGGTTGTTGTTTTACCATGAGTTCCACTTATACATATAGGAGTCTTGTAGCTTTTAAGAAGCATTCCTAGAAATTTTGCTCTTTCATAAAGTGGTTTATTAAGGGCTTTAGCACGTACAAATTCTGGATCGTGCTGATTAATTGCAGATGTGTATACAACAATGTCAGCATCTTTTACAAGTTCAGCATTAGATCCTATAAATACTGGAATTCCAGCATTTATTAAAGTTTCAATCATATCTCCTTCATTTTTATCAGAACCGGTTACCTCATAACCTGCTTTTTGGAGTATGATTGCAATACCGCTCATGCTAACTCCACCAATTCCTATCATGTGAATTTTTTTTATATTTTCTAATCCTTTAAAATTTTTGCTCATTTTCTTTCACATCCTTGCTTTATGACCTTTACATTATACTCTAAAAAGTATTAATAGTCAATTTTTAGAAATAATTAATTCTAATTTTGTCTAAATATGTCAAATTGGTATGTATATTATTGAAAGATATATTAATATGATATATAATGCTGATATTTGGAGGAAGATATATAATGATTGTAGAAAGAGTGGGAATTTTAGCAGTTTCTATCATATTAATAATAATGTTATGTATAAAATATATAAGTAGATATAACCCTATTAATTTATATATTTTACCTTTTATATCTTTTGTTAATGGAATATATCTATATTTAATTATTTATAACATAACAACACATTGGTATACTAATCTTATTTTATACTTTTTTAATATAATTATTCCTTTTATTTTAGTGTTTTTACAATACAATAATATTATACTAAAGAGGCAAATCATATATTACATGATGAAGTATACATTTAAGATTAAAGAATATGATAAGACGATAAGGTATATAAATAGATTAGTTAATTTAGAAGGAAGGAATAATGAATATATGTATATTCTTGGTAAGTGTTATAAAGCTAAGAATGATTATATAAATGCAAGAGATTGCTTTGCTCTTGCCATAGAGTTAGATAAAAAAGATTATCTTTCATATTATGAGTTTGGACTTATTCTTGATGAGACAAATAAAAAAGAGGTAGCATGTGTAATGTTTAATAAAGCATTAAAAATAAATCCTAAGTTTTATGATGCTGCGGAGGCTTTAGGAGTGAGCTTTACTAGTCAAGGAAATTTTAAAAAAGCAATTAATGTGTATACTTCTATGGTAAAAAAGTTTCCTAATGCATATGAAATTTATTATAACATTGGTATGCTTGAAATGGAACTTGGAAATTATGCAAAGGCAATTAGTGCTTTTGATAAATGTACTAGTATAAATACTAATTTGTATATGGCTTATTATAACATGGGAAAATTATATTTTATTTTAGGTAAATATGATGATGCAATATTATCTTACAAAAAAATTGTGTCTTCAGCTGTGTATGGTCCAAAGGCATATTATAAAATGGCTATGATTTTTGCTATAAAAAAAGAGTATGAGAAAGCTATGGCAAATTTAGAATATGCAGTAGAACTTGATGAAAGTTTTTTAAATGATATACATAAAGAGTCATGTTTTAAAGATATGAAAAATATTATTGATGATTTTTGTGCAGCAAGAAGAAAGCTTATAAAAGATAAACTTGAAAGAAAGAATTTTATGAGTGAAAAATTTAGTTTTTTTAAGAAAAGTGATAATGTTAAAGTTAAAATTAGTGTATAGTTTAATAGATACAATTATTAAATTTATAAAAAGTATTGAAATTGAAAATAATTTATGTTATACTTACCTAGTATGACAGATGCCGAAATGGTGGAATTGGCAGACGCGCCAGACTCAAAATCTAAATGGATTTAAAAAATCCTATTTCTTAAAAATACTGATAAATATACAGGTTTAGGTTTTGGTAG
>CANRGL010000056.1 GCA_947630145.1 uncultured Clostridia bacterium
GATTATTATTAATATTAGCATTTACAGGTGAATCACCATTTGTATATTTTCAGTTTTGATAAAAAAAAGAATGTAAAACTATTAATGATTTTAATAACGATATTAGATAAAATATATATTAGAGATATTTATAATCGTGACTAATTTTGTTATATATAGTCGAATATATTGTATAAAAAAGATAAATCTGGATATAATATTATAACAGGTGGGGATATTATGCAGTTGATTTTTCTTTTAATTATAATAACTTTTAGTTTATTCTTTATTGGTTCTTTAATTGTAGCTAAAAGAACTGATATTAATTAAGTGTTAATAAAAACACTTTTTTTATGAAAAAAACTAATTAATATATCCAAAGTGTTTGATCAAATAAGTTGAAAATTCAAAGCAATTATAGTAAAATACAAAATATATTATTGTGATAAAAAGAAAAAAATTTAAAAAGTTAATAAATAAATGTCAAGTTTTAAATATAATACAAGCTTAACACTTAAATATTAATAATATAAATTCTTTATTAAGGTAGTGATAATATGGTCAAATTAGGATTAATAACATTGCATAGAGTTAAGAATTATGGTTCTGTTTTGCAAGCTTATGCAACTCAAGAAATATTAAAAAAAAATAACTATGAAGCTGAATTGATAGATTATTATCCTAAACGTTATACTAAACTTGGAATGCTTCGTAAAGTTAAAAATCAAAATAAATATTTAAAGAATAGCTTTATATTAAGATTAATAGCGCGTATTATAATATTTCCTTCGTATTGTTTAAGATTTAAAAATTTTAATAAGTTTGTAAAAAAACATTTAAATTTATCTAAACAACAGTATAGAAATTATGATGAATTAAAGGAGCAATTACCTTATAATGATATTTATGTTACTGGTTCAGATCAAGTTTGGAATTCTTCTTGGAATGATGGAATAGATGAGTGCTTGTTTTTAAATTTCCCAAATATTAAGAAAAAAATAGCATATGCGGCATCATTTGGTAAGTCACACTTAGATGATAATGAAAAACAAATTACTAAAGAGTTATTGTCAAAATATAACTATATTTCACTTAGAGAAATGAGTGGTGTAAATATTTGTGAAGATTTAGGAATAAAAAATACAGTAAATGTTTTAGATCCAACTTTGCTATTAACTGCTAATGAATGGCGTGAAGTATCATCTAACAAATTTAAAAATGAAAAATATATATTGGTATATAATCTAAATAGAAATAAAAAAATAGATAATTACGCTGAGAATTTATCTAAGAAAAATGGATTAAAAGTAAAATATCTATCATATCAATTACATGAATTATATAGAAATGGCAAGATGTATTGTAATCCTAAAGTAGAAGATTTTTTAGCATTAATTGATAATGCTGAATTTGTAATAAGTGATTCATTTCATGCAACAGCCTTTTCTTTAATATTTAATAAACAATTTGTTATTGTATATCCTGATAAATTTAGTACTAGATTACAAAGTATCTTAAACTTATTAGATTTAGATAATAGAGTAGCTAAAAATGAAAATGATTTAAAGATAGTTGATAAAAATATTGATTATGAATTAGTAAATGAAAAATTAGATATAGAAAGGCAGAAGTCAATGGAATGGTTATTAAATAATTTAAAAAAGATGGAAGAAGATAATTTGTTCCCTTCAAAAGAAAAATGCTCAGGATGTGGAGCATGTATGAATATTTGCCCTAAACATGCTATTTCATTGGTAGAAGATGAATATGGATTTTTATATCCAAGAATTGATAATGGAAAATGTATAAATTGTGGTTTATGTAAGAAGGTTTGTGCTTATCAAAATGATAAACTTGAAGGAAGTCCAATAAAAGTCTATGCTGCCATAAGAAATAAAGAAGATGATATATTAAAAAAATCTGCATCAGGTGGTATATTTTCATCTATAGCAATTAATTTTATAAATAATGGTGGTATTATTTATGGTAGCTCAATGGAAAAAGAAAATGGTAAATTAACTGTTAAACATATTAGAGTTGACAATATTGATGATTTAAAAAAATTGCAAGGTTCTAAATATGTAAAAAGTTTAATGGGAACAATATATGATAATATAAAAAATGATTTAAAAAATCAAAAAAAAGTTCTCTTTAGTGGTACTCCTTGTCAAGTTGCTGCATTAAAAAAATATTTAGATATAAGTAAAGTTGATAGCACTAATTTATATACCATAGATATTATATGCCATGGGACACCTAGTACTAAAATGTTTCAGGATTATATAAAATTTTATGAAGACAATGTAAATGGTGAAATAGAATCTTTTAAATTTAGAGATAAAAAATATAAAGGACATTTAAGAGGGACTATTACTTACATAAAAAAGAAAGATAATAAGAAAGTAGAAAAGCCACTATATGGTAGACTAGATTCATATTATAAAATGTTTTTATTTGGTGATAGTTACAGAGAAAACTGTTATAGTTGCAAATATGCAAATGAGCATAGAGTAGGTGATATAACTATTGGCGATTATTGGGGATGCAAAGAAGAACATCCAAATTGGTTTAATGAATCAAATGATAAATTTGATGCTCCTACAATAGGTATTTCTTGTATTTTGCTTAACAATGCTAAAGGAATGGAAATATTAAAAAAATATGGGCAAAATATATATATAAAAGAAACTAATTTTGAAAAGGTTGCAAAACATAATGCCCAACTAAGAAATCCATCTAGTAAACCAAAGAATAGAAATAAAATTTTTGATATATACAAAAATAGTGGATATAAAGCTTTAGACAAATATATAAAAAAGAAGCAAGGAATTAAAAGATTACTTTATGTTATATACTATAAAATAAAATAGAAAGAAATATAATTATTTAGTAAATTTAACACTAATAACTTTTAGTTTATTCTTTATTGGTTTTTTAATTGTAGCTAAAAGAGTGATATTAATTAAGTGTTAATAAAAACATTTTTTTAATTGAATAAAAAAATAATTTAACATAGTTTTTCTTGTCAAATTATGATATTTTCACAAACTAAGATATTTTTTACATGTTTCTTGACAAAATTGTTTATAAAAGATTATACT
>CANRGL010000057.1 GCA_947630145.1 uncultured Clostridia bacterium
TTATTATTTTATCTGTATATTTTAATTTGAAAATATTTTTGATTTTCTATATATTTATATGCGTAAATCTACAATTATCGTTACTATTAATACTATTAGGGATATACCTCTTTTGTTATTTTTCATTTTATCTTCCTCCTATTTTTATTTTCTTCATATAAATCATATCATATACATTTTATTTTTAATATATTTTATTTTTCTAGTTTATAAATGTATTTTTATATAATTTATTTTTACCCCTTATAGCATACACTAAAAAAAAAAAAACGCAAGTTTTCATAACAAATTTTTATATTTTTTTGTTAATTTTATTTTCATTAATATAACCACAAAAAAGTACATATACTATTAGTTTAGTATACGTACTTTTCAATTACTTGTTATTTTTTATTTTTAATATTTCTTTTTCTTCTAATCCTGTGATTTCTTTTATTTTTTGGATGGACATTTTCTCATTTAGTAGCTTTTTTGCTATATCATGTTTTGCTTTATTTAATTTAGCTTTTCCAATAGCTATTCCTTTTTTCTCTCCAATAGCTATACCTTCAGCCTTTCCTTTTTTGGTAGCACTTGATATTGATGAGTCATAATCTAATCTCCATTTTTCCCTTAATTCAGTTATTCTTCTTGCATCTTCTTCACTCATAAAATCGTCTACTTTCTCTTTTGCCTCTTTTATCTTTTTATTTTCTTCCATCGCTACCTCCATCCATTTTTTGTTTTCTGTATCTATTAATGCTAACCATTGATTTAATTTATTATACATATCTGGTTTACTATTTCTAAATTTATCTAGCTCTACAAAATGTATCTCTAATCCTTCTAATGCTTTTTTATCTAAATGATTTATTTCCTTTAATTTCCAGATTGTATGTACATCTTCTATATCATTAAATATTGTAAAGTCCAAGATATTTATCATTATTACATCTTTTAAATCTTCGTACTTATCTCCTGCTTTTAACTCTCCTCGTATTAGTCCTCCTGCATATAACAGTACTCTTTTTGTATAATAACTTTGAGAATCTCTTTGCATCTCTATGTTCACTAATGCTTCTTCATTTATTTTTGCTTTTATATCTAGTACTCCTATTTTTTCATAATACTTTATTTTATTTAATGAAAACTGGTTTGCTATTTCTACTTCTTTTATGCTTTTCTTTAATATGGCCTCTAAAAAGTCTTTTAATAGATCCTCGTGTGAAAACAAAAAATTAAATATTATATCATTTTTTACGGTGTATTTTATATCTTTCACCTCCTTTATTATATCCCTTTAATTTAAAAAAATCAATACTGATATATAAATTTGGTTAAAATATATGAAAAAAATAACAAGATAAAAAATTATATAGATTAAACAAATATTATCAGAATAAAATATTTTCAAATTAAATTAGATATATTTAAACAAAAAATTTTCTTTTTGTAAATATCTTCGACAAAACTTGTTAAATTTAGCGTAACTTCGACAAAAAATATAGTGTGACTTTTTATTTACACACTATATTTTACAATATTAGATTTTAACTTATTAAACATTGGTCAGTTTGTCTTTATATAAAGTCTTACACGAAAACCTATAACGGCACTGCCACTGGCTGCACCATCGTTATTGCGAAACGATACTGAACGATTTTTACCCGAAATATTATACCAACCACCTCGATAAGCAGGATAATTAGAATAACTTGTATCTCCTTTTACTTCATTTGTCCATTCATATACATTTCCTGCTAAATCATATATATTTTTTACCTTCCATTTATCTGAATATCCTGTTTTTTGTTTTTCACCATATCCTTTAACGTTAGCAGGAAATTGTGAATCATTATAATTTCCATAATATCTACTATCTAATAAACTTGAGTCATCAGTTATTTTTGTTATATCATCTTCTATAAAGTAACATGTTGTATCCCATGCTCTTCCTGTTAGGAGTCCTGTTTGTACAGATTCACTCCTTATCATTTGTTCTGCACTACTTTTTGCATTAGTATAAGATATATTAGTCCAGACTACTATTCCCTCTTTTGATACAGGTATTCCTTCCTTATCATTTTTTGTATTCTCAGTTCCATCTGGCGTACCTGCCTCATATCTTCCTATATAAAAGCCTCCGTATTTTGCTACATCTGCTGTTTCATCTTCTATTCCTTCTGGTAGCTTACCATCACATGTTATCCCATTCTCAGTTTCACTATAAATACTTGGAAAATTAAAATCTTTTTTGTAATTGTTTACATCATCTACTGGTATCCATACAAATTCATTATCATTCTCATCTTTTATTACTGTTCCTGTTTCCTTTATACCTTCTACATATGTAAATCCTTTTGGAATAGGTACTCCATCTTCTGTTACACTAGCAATAAATTCTTTCCATTCTTTTGGTACTGTAGCTGTTGTTACTATTCCTAATTCATCTAACCAGTTTTTCTCATTTTCTGTTATTTCATCTTCTACATACATTAATTCATCGTCTTTTACATATAACTTTTTCTCATAATCTTTTGTAAAACTTGGTATGTATTCTTTAATTTTATCAAATTCTGTTGCATTAAACTTTTCATTCCTATTTTCTTTTTTTGTTACATAATCTTTTGATACACTTAGTGCTAGTTCATCTTGGAAACTTCTTACATCTTCCATAAATCTTGCCTTTCTTGCACTTTCTACTGGATTATTTTTACTTAGTGTTAGTATTACTACTGCAGCTAAGATTATTATAACGATTATCGTTACTATTAATACTATTAGAGATATACCTCTTTTGTTATTTTTCATTTTATCTTCCTCCATTTTTTTATATAAATCATATTATATTTTTTGTTTTTAATATAATTTATTTTTATCCCTTATAGCATACACTAAAAAAAAAAAAACGCAAGTTTTCATAACAAATTTTTATATTT
>CANRGL010000058.1 GCA_947630145.1 uncultured Clostridia bacterium
CCGATGCTCGGCGTGAAGGTCGACCTTCTCGATAACTACCTCGTCAGCAAGTGGCTGAAGGCGGAGAACGTCGCACAGCTTGAAGCGCTCGGCGGCAAGATCAAACCCCTTCTCGAGGGCCTGCTCGCGGGACTCCTGCCCGCACAGCCCGAGGAAGGCGCTCCCGCCCCCGCTCCCGCCTCCGCGGCAGAGGAGAGGACCTACAAGAACTATATCAGATCCCTTACGGTCAAGGATGAAGCGCTCAGCCTCGTGCTCAATTCCGCGGACGTCTACGGCGCCGAGGGGATCGATGATCTTGCCGTCACCCTTACGAGAAGCGAAGGAAAGTTCGATTCTGTCACATTTGAAAACGTCTATGACGCGACGGGCACGGAGAACACGACGCTCACGGGGACCTTTGATTACACCGCAGTCACGCCCGATATTCCCGCGGACGCCGCAAGCTATACGAGCTTCCTTGGCGCGGAAAAGCTCCTTCTCTCCCTCGTCAAGAGCGCGACGCACGCCGAGAATGCGGAGGTCATCTCGGGCGAAGAGACGCAGCACGAATACGCGATCAATGAGAACTTCTACATTGACGGGTCCATAGGCGTCGATCTTCATCTTGGCGATTTGGATCTTATTACAGTTAATATCAATATCATCGCAGTTTCCCTCACGGTTGATGACAAAGGCGTAGCAGGGCTCAATCTTCGCCTTGAATATGAAGGGAATTACAGTTTGATCGCTGCCGGTGCCGGTTTGTTTATGGAACTCGACGGAAATATTATCAACGGCGATACGACGCTCGACCTTACACTGAAAAACGGCATGGTCTATATGAAGCGCGTGCAGACGACTAATAGCAGGAGAAGTCCTCTTTCGGCTCCCATTACGCTCTACCGCGCAATGCCTGCGGAAAATTTCCTCGGCGACATTTTTGGTCAGCTCGGCTTCATGCTCAACTTCGGCGAAAAGCTGTGGAACTTCATTCAGAATCAAATCAACAATTCGAGCGGAAGCACCGATCCTACGCCCGAGGAAACCGTCGACTACGGCAAGAAACTTTCCGAAGTCCTGAAATCGTATGTCTATACGGCGGAGAAAAAGAGCGAAGACGGCAGCATTATAACGCCTGCGTCGTGGAATCTGACGCTCAACGGCGACGCGCTTGCAAAGGGCGTGCTCGGCGATCTCAATGTTGTCATATCCGAGGATCAAGACGGTTATATCCATGATATCAAGCTGAAAGCGGCACTTATACCGCTTCAAAATAGCTCTTTGATCGATGCGGATCTGAATCTCCGCTGGCGCAACCCGGGCGGCATCATGGAAGAGGGCGCAAGCGATAAAACGGAGGACGTTTCGGGCACCATCGAGGATCATGCAAACGGTATGGGCGCGGAGATCGAAAAGCTCAATACCGAGGGCGGCTGGACGCAGACGCAGGACGACGGCACCACTACCTATAAATTCCTCGAAGCGAAGCCTTACACCGTCAGCTATGTCTACTTGCCCGCAAGAGGGGGCGATGAGCGGACACTCGACGAGCTCACCGAAACCTATCTTGTCTCCACAGGGGCATATGATGCAGAAAATATGCTGTACAGCAGTGAGATCGCCGCAAAAGATCCGTCAACTTTTAATACGGATGAATACAATTATGCGTGCCAAGAGCCGCAGGAATACGCGTTTGGCGATGTTGTGAGCGGCAGTGAATTGAAGTGCAGTGTCACTCAAACCATTTGCAAGTATACGATCCGTTTCGAGTCGAAAAAGAATTTCGGCGAAGGCTGGACTCTCGTGGACGGCGATAGCGGCACATACTATCTCGAGCAATCAATGGAGTACGGTGCGGTCATTGACATCGGCGGACAGGAGAAGATCGTCAAAGGCGAGGAGACCATTGTGATTCCGGAAGTACCCATGTCCGTGGACGAAAGAGAGGGGCAATGGGCAGAGACGAAACCGGAAATCGCGGAAGATCATGCCAAATTCACGGCGACCTACCCTGCAAACGTGACATATAAGAGCGAAGTAGCGTTTACCATGGAAAATTGTGACGTGACAAATGCCGATAATTTCTGGAGTTGCACGATGCAATTCACCGAGACGGACTATGAGCTTCTTACGCCTTCCGCGGAGGGCTACACCTTCCTCGGTTGGTTTACGCGTGACGCCGAGGGAAATTGGAAACAGCTTACCAAGCTCAACGCAGCCGAAGTCGGTAATGTCACCGTCGAAGCCCTTTGGGCGAAACCCAACTATGACTTTACCATGAGCGGAAGCAGAAGCGGAAAGATCGGCAATTATACCTATAATGTCTCCATAGTTGAGACTGAGGAACAACTCGTCGGTGCGTTCGCGGAAGATGTGACCAGAAGCGTCAAGTACGAATTTTACATCGGAACGGGCAACCCCGGAGAATATACGGTGGTTGATGGTAGAAGTTACTCGGCTTCGGGTGTGAATAGCGGTCTCAGTACTGTAAGGGCGTACGCCAAAGTTACGGTGACATACACCGATGCAAGCGGCAACGTGCTTCTTGAGATCGTTGTTGAACACAACGGGACGTATAATGGTTGGAACGGCGACTTTACGCAAAAAGCATAATCACACTATAAGCTCGGCATCCCGCCCCGCACCACCCCTTGCTGCCCCTTTCAGGGGAAGTACCCGCGCAGCGGGGGATAGGGTTTCAAAACCCCTCAGTCGCGCAAGGACAGCGCGACAGCTCCCCTAAGAGGGGCGACAAGGG
>CANRGL010000059.1 GCA_947630145.1 uncultured Clostridia bacterium
AATAAAATTGTCTCCTAGTTCTAAAGAATTTCTGCACTAAAAGTGCAGGGCTTGCTACCACGGGCTATCAAAGTCAAATAAACTAAGTTGTACTTCATCAAACTTACTTTCTAAATCTGTTGCACTAATTGTTATTGCTCTTACTTTGCCACCATTATAGTTTAAATTAAATAGTGCAATTACAGATTTTGCTATATCTTGAAATAAATTTGTTTTTACTATCTTTTTTTGCCTATTTATAACTAAAAAATTACTATACTTAATTGATATACCAACTGTGCTACATTTTAAATTATCTTTTCTTAAGTTTGTTGAAACCACGTCTGATAATTTTTTTATATATTTTATAACTACATTCTCATCAGATACATCATTTGCAAACGTTAAGCCTTTACTAACACTTTTAGGTACACTTATCTCATCATATCTTTTTACATCATCATAATCTATCCCATTTGCATAATTATGTATAAGTCTGCCTAATTTACCTAATTTTTTAATAATTTTATTTCTGTTATATGTAGCTAAATCACCAATTGTCTTTATTCCAAGCTTTTGTAATACATTATTTGTTGATTTACCTACATATAAAAGCATATTAACAGGAAGAGGATAAATTATTTTCTTAAAATTATTATATGGTATATTAGTTACAGCATCTGGCTTTTTTAAATCACTTCCAAGTTTTGCAAGTGATTTATTAAAAGATACACCTACTGATATTGTAAGTCCTATTGCATTTTTTACTTCTTCTCGTATTTTATTTGCCAAATTATACGCTGTGCTATTAAATAATTTTAAACTAGATGTTACATCTAAAAAAGATTCATCTATTCCAAAAGGTTCTACTCTATCTGTATATTTTAGGTATATATTATTTACAAGTTTAGAATATTTTTTGTAATCAGAATAATTTCCTTTAACAAGAACTAAATTAGGACATTTTTTTAAAGCAGAATATACGGTTTCAGGAGTGTATATTCCATATTTTTTTGCAATTTCATTTTTTGCAAGAATTATTCCATGTCTAAGTTTAGGATCACCTGCTACTGCCATAGGTACTTTTTTTAGTTCTGGTTTTTTCAAACATTCAACAGATGCAAAAAAAGAATTTAAATCACAATGTAATATTTCTCTCATATAATTCACCATATATATTATATCAAACGTTTGTTCTTATTTCAATATTTCTTAAAAAAATAACCAAAAAAATAGCAAGAAAACTTGCTATCTTATCAAAGCTATTAAACATCTTATAATAAAAATTATCAAATTAACAAAAAATAATTATATTATATTATGCATTACATTAAAAAATATTCCAAATGCACACCAAACAATACCACCAAATATTAAACTTCCCATAATAGCATGCGATTTTCTTGGCATAAATTCTTTATTAACAAAATAAAGAATTATCCCAATAATTGGACATAGAAAAGAAATAAAATTAATACCCATTCCACTTTTATCATTTTGATAATACAACTCATTAGTAAGTTCTTCATCTAGATCTTTTCTTCTTGAATATATAAGCATATTTTTGCATCTATTACAATAACTTCCTACACCCCTTATATATTCACCACAATTTTTACAAAACATATAGATTCCCCCTATTATTTCTTCCTACGTATTATACTACCTGTTTCAACAATATTATTAAAAGGTATAACAAGTTTTACTTGTTGTCCTTTTTTACCTGGATTAATTGTATCAATTTTTTTGTTTGTATCTATATCAAACATTTCTTCTATACAAAATTCTTTATTATCTAATGTATTTGGAATTAATACATCTAACTTATCTCCAATACTTAATTTATTTTTTATTTCTACAATATAACAATTTGTACTATCTTTACATTTATTTATAACTTTTGCACCATATTCATAATTCATATTTTCACTTTTTCCATCTAAATCATGTATATCTTGGTTATTACTATTAGAAAAATAAAATTCAGATAGTCCTCTTGTTTTTACTTTTTCTAATTCATCTAAATATTTAGTATAGTCAAACTTTTTTTCCATATTTTCTTCTTTTAATTTATAATATTCATCAATTGCTAATCTATATGTCCTAACTACGGTTGCTAAGTAATACTCTGTTTTTAGCCTTCCTTCTATTTTTAAACTTTCAACGCCCATATCAATTATTGTAGGTATTTGTTTTATAAGGCACATATCTTTTGATGAAAATAAATAAGTACCTTTATCATCATAATCAATGTTTATTTTACTTTGTGGATTATTGACTTCACTTGCTGTTATATTATACTCCCATCTGCAAGGCTGTGCACAATCTCCTTGATTTGCACAACGATTAGCTAAATATTTACTTAAATAGCATCTACCAGAGTAGGCATAGCAAATTGCTCCATGTATAAACATTTCTACTTCTAAATCTTTAGGCTTGTTTTTCATTATATAATCTATTTTATCTTTACTAAGTTCTCTTGAAATAACAACTCTTTTTGCTCCAAAATCTCTCCAAAATTTTGCGGCATGCAAACTTACAGTATTAGCTTGTGTACTTATGTGTATTTGTATGTTTGGTGCTATCTTTTTTATTGTATTTATAACTCCTACATCACTTGCAATAATTGCATCTGCTTTTAATTTATCTAGTTTTTTTATCTCTGTTTTTATTTCTTCATAATCTTCATCCATAGCATAAATATTTAATGCAACATATACTTTTTTTCCTATACTATGTGCATATTTTATTGTATCTTCTAAAGTATCACTATCAATTTCAGCTCTTGTCCTAAGAGATAACTTAGATGTACCAGCATATACAGCGTCCGCTCCATACATAAATGCAATTTTTGCCTTTTCTAAACTACCTGCAGGTGCTAATAATTCTACCTTTTTCATTATTGTTCTCCTTTTACTATACTGCCATATAATTCTTTCATTTTTTTTGCATCAAATGATTGAGTTCCAGCAGACTCACATATTACTGTTGGTTCTAATTTTAATTCTTTTATAACACATGCAATGTCATAAAAATTAGGACCTACATTTTTATCTTCAAAAGTAACATGGCATTTTTCTCCACCATTTAAAGTATATAACATCTTACTAAAATGGCTATGGAAATTTTTCATTCTATCATATCCAAGTTCATCTATATACATATTCAATTCTTTTAACCAATCATTATATGTATTTAATTTTCCAAGACTTCTACAATATAAATGTCCGAAATCTATTGTAGGTATAAGTCTAGAATCAACTTTACACATTTTTATAATTTCTTTACTATCACCAAGTTGATTTAATTTACCCATAGTCTCAGGACATATTGTTATATCTGAAAGCCCTAGTTCATCAGCTGTTTTATATGCTTCTTTTAACAAATTACAGGCACTTTGTACAGCATATTCTCTTTCTAAATTAAGAAGAGATCCAGCATGAACTACAATTTCTTTTGCTCCCATTTTTTTAGCTACACTCATAGTATCTGTTATATATTTAATTGTTGATATTTTTTTATCCTTATCCTGCGTAGAAAGTGAAATATAATATGGAGCATGAATACTAAGTGTTATATTATATTTTATAGCTTCTTTTTTTATATTATCTATTTTTTCATCACTTATTCTAACTCCTCTAGAGCATTGATATTCATAAGCATCTAAGCCCATATCATTTAAATATTTAGGCATTTGTTCCGATGCTTTATATTTTTTATCATAAAAATCTTGTGGATTTCCTGCTACTCCAAACTTTATCATACTATCACCGATTATATTAAATATTAATACTATTTATTACACTATTAATTAGCTCTTCATCAGTATTAATACTGCTTATTAATTTACAATTTGAATTATTTTTTGTAAAATAGATAATGTCATCTAATGAAATTACTTTATCTGTTTTATCATAAATAATATCTATATTATATTTAATATCTTTAAATTTGAATAAATCTTTTTTTATAATCTCGTTATAAAAATCTGTTATGTTGATCCATTTTTCATCATTTAATTTTTTAGGATTAATTTTATAAAAGTCAATTAAATCTTTAGTTGCTAATTTTTTCTTGAAAATATCTCTAATGTTAATTGCCGGAGTGTTAAATACTATTTTATTAAATTTAAGATTGTAATCTATAATACTATTTAAAGTAATGTATGCACCTAATCCCGATGAAAATATGCTTATTTTACAATTTTTATATTTTTCTTTTATAAAAGAATATATAATTTCAAGCTTTTCTTCAAATTTATAAAGTATTAATTTGTCTTTTAATGAATATTTAAATCTTGATAATTTTGACGATTTTATATAATCAAACCATATTACTACAAAATTATTTCCTACCAATTTTTCTATTATTGAATATATTTTCTTATAATAGCATTTAGTAGTAATACCATTACATATTATAACAATGTTATCTACATTATTTTTATTAGAGGACTTGTATAATTTATACTTCATTTGATTTATTAATATATCAATTATATCAATTTGTTTCATATTACCTAAATTTCTCCATTAAAAAATATATTCCATCACTTATAGCAAATCCAATAGAACTACAAAAACTAATAAATATCTCTATTATTACATCTGCTCCTGTAAACATTAAAGTTATAACAGCTATAACTATAAAAGGTCCAAAAGCTATATACTCTTCCTTTTCTTTTCTTTTTATTATCATAACAATTATACCAATAATTGCACCAATAAAAAAAGATACTAATGTTATAACTAAAATATTCTTTATTCCAAATAATAAACCAAGAGCTGCCATTAGTTTTACATCGCCAAGCCCCATTCCTTCTTTTTTTAATATAATAAGAGCTATTAGATTTAAAGAATAAAATATTGCAGCACCTATAACCATGCCAAGTAAATAATTCCACCAATTTGTTATATTAGTTATGATATTTATACAACCACATATTCCTATTACTATATGTACTTCATCAGGTATTAATTGATATTTTAAATCTATACTAAATGCAAGACTTAATGCAAATATTGTTATAAAATATAACACTGTTGTAATATTGAAACTATTAAAATATACTAAAAGATTATATATTATTAAAAATCCTATAGAAAACAAAATATCTATATTAAAATCTTTTTTTAAAGTTTTAAAAAATTCTTTATACGTTATTTCTTCTGCCACAACAGGTGGTAGTTTTTTATTTAAATGTCCTGCTATTTGTCCAAAAAATATTGCAAGTATTGTCGATATTATATAATTTATCATTTATTTTCACTCTCATCTAAATATTTTTTTAATATTAATTTTTCAATAGGCCTTTTTATACGGCTAAAAATAGATTCGCTCTTATTTATTGGAGTTACAAGTACAGTTTTTACACCAAATCTATTTCCACCCCAAATATCAGTAAATATTTGGTCTCCTATCATAAGAATACTTTCTCTTTTTATATTATGCTTTTGTATTACTTTTTTAAATCCTTTAAGTAATGGCTTTGTTGCATTAAACTCATATGGCATATTAAGTTCCTTTGCGATTTGTTTTACTTTATCACCAAACGGAGAATTACTTAAAATACAGAGTTTTATATTGTTATCACTCATCTTTTTTATCCAATTTTTTAATGTATTTTTATATTTTTTATTACTATCAATTAAAGTATTATCCATATCAAGTATTATTAACTTAATATTTTCTTTTTTTATTAAATCATAAGGTATATCTTCCACTTTTTCATATATATATGTAGGATAAAATCTCCTAAAAAATTTACTTTTATTTTTTTTCTTATGCTCCATTTATACATCATTTCCTCTTTATTCCATTTATATATTACTATATTTTTTTACTTTTTTCAATACATTAGAAGTATTTTTTAATTTATATAATTATTATTAAAATAAATATAACATTAATAAAAAGTGCTACAGCAAATGTACTGTAACACTTTAAATTATTATTTACTTCTTTTCTTGAGCTTGTTTTAATAAATTTACTATATCAGTATGTCCATATTTTGATGCACACCGTATAGCATTATTATCATTTGCTGAGGGATCTACTCTTGGATCTTTAAGTAACAATTTTACTACTTCTGTACGGCCGAATGTTGAGGCTAACGGCATAGCATAAATATTATAAACCGAAGGATCTACTCTTTTGTCTTGCAAAAGTAGTTTTACTACTTCTGTATAACCATTTATTGATGCAATCTTTATAGCAAAATTATTCTCTGCTGAAGGGTTTACTTCTTCAAACTCCAATAACAATTTTACTAAGTTTACACATCCTTCTTTTGATGCATTTCTTATTAGTTCATTGTGGTTTTTCGATAATTCTTCCCGGTTAGTACTTAAGAAAGTTCTAACTTCTTGCTCATTAATAATACACATTTTTTCTAGTAAATTAATTGCCACCATAATAAATTCCTCCTATTTTGTTTTGATTTTTAGTTGCCTTACTTAGTAATTTCACCTCGTATCTTTATAAATTGTACACGTATTATATCATTATTATGTATATTTGTCAATTAAATTTTCTTATTATCAAAGATGCTAATATGATTTTAAAATATAAAAAGTGCTACAGCAAATGTACTGTAACACTTTAAATTATTATTTACTTATTTCTTTTGGCTTATTTTAATAAATTTACTATATCAGTATGTCCATTTTCTGAGGCAAACCTTATAGCATAATTATTTTTTGCAGAAGTATTTACTCTTGAATCTTGCAAAAGTAATTTTACTACTTCTGTATGACCACGGTGTGATGCCCACCGTATAGCATAATTATTATCTGCTGAGGGATCTACTCTTGGATCTTTAAGTAACAATTTTACTACTTCTAAATGACCATTTTCTGATGCATACCGTATAGCATAATTATTATTTGCCGAAGGATTTACTTTTGGATCTTGCAAAAGTAATTTTACTATTTCTGTGCGACCATATTCTGATGTCCACTTTATAGCATAATTATCATCTGCTGAGGGATCTACTCTTTTATCTTTAAGTAACAATTTTACTACTTCTAAATGACCATTTTCTGATGCATACCGTATAGCATAATTATTATTTGCCGAAGGATTTACTCTTGGATCTTGCAAAAGTAATTTTACTACTTCTACATAGCCGTCTTCTGATGCAGACTGTATAGCATAATTATTATATGCTGAAGGATTTACTCTTTTATCTTTAAGTAACAACTTTACTACCTCTACATGGCCATTTTCTGATGCCTTCTTTATAGCATAATTATCTTTAGCCGAAGGATCTACTCTTGAGTCTTTAAGTAGCAATTTTACTACTTCTACATGACCATTTTCTGATGCCTTCTTTATAGCATAATTATCTTTAGCCGAAGGATCTACTCTTGAGTCTTTAAGTAGCAATTTTACTACTTCTACATGACCATTTTCTAAGGCAAACCTTATAGCAGCATTATCCCATGCTGAAGGATCTACTCTTTTGTCTTGCAAAAGTAGTTTTACTACTTCTACACGGCCGTATAATGATGCCCTCCTTATAGCATCATTATAATCAGCTGAGGGATCTACTCTTTTGTCTTGCAAAAGTAGTTTTACTACTTCTGTACGACCAGTTATTGATGCCCACCGTATGGCATAATTATTATCTGCCGAAGGATCTACTCTTTTATCTTGCAAAAGTAGTTTTACTACTTCTACACGGCTCTGTGTTGATGCACACCGTATAGCATAATTGTTACATGCTGAAGGGTCTACTCTTGGATCTTCAAGTAACAATTTTACTACTTCTACTTGACCATTTTCTGATGCAAGCCATATAGCAGAATTATTTCTAGCTGAAGGATCTACTCTTGGATCTTTAAGTAACAGTTTTACTACTTCTGTATGACCTTTTTCTGAGGCACACCGTATAGCATAATTGTCATTTACTGAAGGATCTACCCTTTTATCTTTCAAAAGTAATTTTACTACTTCTACATAGCCATATATTGAAGCAGACCGTATAGCATCATTGTTACGTGCTGAAGGATCTACTCTTGGATCCTGCAAAAGTAATTTTACTACCTCTGTATGGCCATTTGCTGAGGCATACCGTATAGCCCAATTATACATATCTGAGGGATCTACTCTTTTATCTTGCAAAAGTAGTTTTACTATTTCTGTATAACCAAAGAATGATGCAGACTGTATAGCATCATTGTTACGTGCTGAAGGATCTACTCTTTTATCTTGCAAAAGTAGTTTTACTACTTCTACATAACCATTTGTTGATGCACACCGTATAGCATTATTATCCTCTGCTGAAGGATCTATTCTTGGATCTTTAAGTAACAATTTTACTACTTCTGTACAGCCGAATGTTGAGGCTAACGACATAGCATAAATATTTATAACTGATAGATCTACTCTTTTGTCTTGCAAAAGTAGTTTTACTACTTCTGTATAACCATTTATTGATGCAATCTTTATAGCAAAATTATTCTCTGCTGAAGGGTTTACTTCTTCAAACTCCAATAACAATTTTACTAAGTTTACACATCCTTCTTTTGATGCATTTCTTATTAGTTCATTGTGGTTTTTCGATAATTCTTCCCGGTTAGTACTTAAGAAAGTTCTAACTTCTTGCTCATTAATAATACACATTTTTTCTAGTAAATTAATTGCCACCATAATAAATTCCTCCTATTTTGTTTTGATTTTTAGTTGCCTTACTTAGTAATTTCACCTCGTATCTTTATAAATTGTACACGTATTATATCACTATTATGTATATTTGTCAATTAAATTTTCTTATTGTCAAATAGTATTATTTTAAAAATATAAAAAGTGCTACAGCAAATGTACTGTAACACTTTAAATTATTATTTTTTATTTTTTTGGGCTTGTTTTAATAAATTTACTATATCAGTATGTCCATTTTCTGAGGCTGACTCTATAGCATAATTATCACATGCCGAAGGATCTACTCTTGGATCTTTAAGTAACAATTTTACTACTTCTGTGTGACCTTCCTCTGAGGCAAACCTTATAGCATAATTGTCACATGCTGAAGGATCTACTCTTGAATCTTTAAGTAGCAATTTTACTACTTCTGTGTGACCTTCTTCTGAGGCTGACTCTATAGCATAATTATCACATTCCGAAGGATCTACTCTTGGATCTTTAAGTAACAATTTTACTACTTCTGTGTGACCTTCCTCTGATGCCCGCCTTATAGCAGAATTGTAATATGTTGAAGGATCTACTCTTTTATCTTGCAAAAGTAATTTTACTACTTCTGCATGGCCATTTGCTGAGGCAAGCCTTATAGCACCATTGTTAATTAATGAAGGGTCTACTCTTGGATCTTTAAGTAACAATTTTACTACTTCTAAATGACCATTTTCTGAGGCATACCGTATAGCATAATTATTATTTGCCGAAGGATTTACTCTTGGATCTTGCAAAAGTAATTTTACTATTTCTGC
>CANRGL010000060.1 GCA_947630145.1 uncultured Clostridia bacterium
ATAAATTCCTCCTATTTTGTTTTGATTTTTAGTTGCCTTACTTAGTAATTTCACCTCGTATCTTTATAAATTGTACATGCATTATATCACTATTATGTATATTTGTCAATTAAATTTTCCTATTATCAAGCATGTAAGCAAGCTTTTAAAAAATATAAAAAGTGCTACAGCAATTGTACTGTAACACTTTAAATTATTATTCACTTATTTCTTTTGTCTTGTTTTAATAATTTTACTATATCAGTATATCCATTTTCTGAGGCTGACTCTATAGCATAATTATCACATGCCGAAGGATCTACTCTTGGATCTTTAAGTAGCAATTTTACTACTTCTAAATGACCATTTTTTGATGCCCACTTTATAGCATAATTATCATCTGCTGAAGGGTCTACTCTTTTATCTTGCAAAAGTAATTTTACTACTTCTGCATGTCCATTTTCTGATGCCCACCTTATAGCAGAATTATTACCAGATGAAGGATCTACTCTCTTGTCTTGCAAAAGTAATTTTACTACTTCTGCATGTCCATTTTCTGATGCCCACTGTATAGCATAATTATTATAAGCTGAGGGATTTACTCTTTTATCTTTCAAAAGTAATTTTACTACTTCTGCATGTCCATTTTCTGATGCATACCGCATAGCATAATTATGCATTGCTGATGGATTTACTCTTTTATCTTGCAAAAGTATTTTTACTACTTCTGCATGTCCATTTTCTGATGCAAGCCGTATAGCATAATTTTCAGAAGCTGAAGGATCTACTCTTTTATCTTGCAAAAGCAGTTTTACTACTTCTTCATGACCGTATTTTGATGCTAACTGTATAGCATCATTATTATATACCGTAGGATCGATTTCATCAAATTCCAATAATAATTTTACTAAATTTACACATCCTTTTTCTGCTGCTTTTCTTATTATTTCATTGTTATTTTGCAATAATTCTTTCCGATTATCATTTAACAAAGTTCTAATTTCTTGCTCGTTAATAATACATATTTTTTCAAGTAATTTAATTGATAACATAATAAAGTCCTCCTATTTTGTTTTTATTTTTAGTTGTCTTACTTAATAATTTCACCTCGTATCTTAATAAATTGTACACATATTATATCGCTATCATGTATATTTGTCAATTAAATTTTGCTATTATTAAGCATGTAAGCAAGCTTTTTAAAATATAAAAAGTGCTACAGAAAAAGTACTGCAACACTTTAAAATATTATTTATTTTTTTGAGCTTGTTTTAATAATTTTACTATATCAGTATGTCCATTTTTTGATGCCCTCTTCATAGCAAAATTATTATCAGCTGAGGGATCTACCCTGTTATCTTGCAAAAGTAATTTTACTACTTCTGTACGACCACTCGCTGATGCCCACCTTATAGCAGAATTATTATCAGCTGAAGGATCTACTCTTGGATCTTGTAAAAGTAATTTTACTACTTCTGCATGACCATTTTCCGATGCACACCGTATAGCATCATTATTACCATTTGATGGATCTACTCTTCTGTCTTGCAAAAGTAATTTTACTACTTCTGTATGACCATTTCTTGATGCACGCCGTATAGCATAATTATTATATACTGAAGGATCAACTTCATCAAATTTTAATAACAATTTTACTAAATTTACATATCCTTCTTCCGATGCTTTTCTTATTAGTTCATTGTTATTTTTCGATAATTCTTCTGGAATGTTACTTAATAAAGATTTAAATTCTTGCTCGTTAATACTACACATTTTTTCTAATAAATCAATTGTCAACATAACAAACTCCTCCTATTTTGTTTTTATTTTTAATTGTCTTACTTAATAATTTCACCTCGTATCTTAATAAATTTTAAACATATTATATCGCTATCATGTATATTTGTCAATTAAATTTTGCTATTATTAAGTACGTTAATTTGTTTTTTAATATAAAAAGTGCTACAGAAAATGTACTGTAACACTTTAAATTATTATTTTTTATTTTTTTTTGCTTGTTTTAATAATTTTACTATATCAGTAAATCCCCTTCTTGATGCAATCCTTATAACAAATTTATTATGTGCTGAAGGATCTACTCTTGAGTCTTGTAAAAGTAATTTTACTACTTCTACATGACCACTTATTGATGCATACCTTATAGGATAATTATCATCCACTGAAGGATCTACTCTTTTATCTTGCAAAAGTAGTTTTACTACTTCTACATAACCGTTAGATGATGCCATCTTTATAGCAGCATTATTATATGCTGAAGGGTCTACTCTCTTGTCTTGCAAAAGTAATTTTACTACTTCTGCATGTCCACTTGCTGAGGCCAACTGTATAGCAGCATTATTATATGCTGAAGGATCTACTCTTCTATCTTTAAGTAACAATTTTACTACCTCTGCATGACCATTTTCTGATGCCCAAATTATAGCACAATTGTCATTTACTGAAAGATCTACTCTTGAGTCTTGTAAAAGTAATTTTACTACTTCTTCATAACCGTTAAATGATGCCCTCCTTATAGCAAAATTATCATCAGCTGAGGGATCTACTCTTGGATCTTTAAGTAACACTTTTACTACTTCTATATGGCCTTCTTCCAATGCATACTTTAGAGCATAATTATTATCAATTTCATCAAATTCCAATAACAATTTTAGTAAATTTAGACATCTTTTTTCTGATACTTCTCTTATTAGTTCATTGTCATTTTTAGATAATTCTTTCCGATTATCATTTAACAAAGTTCTAATTCCTTGCTCGTCAATAATACACATTTTTTCTAGTAAATTAATTGCCAACATAATAAATTCCTCCTATTTTATTTTTTTATTGTATTACTTAGTAATTTTACTTTGTACCTCCTTATTGATTATAGTGAATTTATTATATCATTTTTCTATTTATTTGTAAATAATACTTACATAATAATCGTTTTACAGCCTATTTTTACTAATATATATAAAATATCTTTAAAAAAATAATAAAATATGTTATAATATTTAAAACTAAAAGGGGGAACTAAAATTGAACACTGATAATTTTGATAATAAATCTATATATGATGTTTTAAAAGAAAGGGACTTAATAAAACAAATTGCATTTGAAGATGAATTTAAATCACTAGTAAAAAATAAAAAAACTTTTGTATATTTAGGTATAGATCCTACTGCAGATAGTATACATATCGGACATTTTATACCTTTAATGATGATGTCTTATTTTCAAAAATGTGGTCATACTCCTGTAATTTTAGTAGGTGGAGGTACAGCTCTTATTGGAGATCCAAGTGGAAAAACTGATATGAGAAAAATGCTTACAAAAGATGATATTGAAAATAACGTTGAAAATTTAAAAAAACAAGTAGCAAAATTTTTATCTTTCGAAGGAGATAATAAAGCTATTATTGTTAATAATGCAGATTGGATTTTGAATTTAAACTATATGGAATTTATACGTACATATGGAGTTCATTTTAATATTAATAGAATGCTTTCGGCTGAATGTTTTAAACAAAGAATGGAAAAAGGACTTACATTTTTTGAACTTAATTATATGCTTATGCAAAGTTATGATTTCTTGCACCTTTATGAAACAATGAATTGCCAAATAGAAATAGGTGGAGATGATCAATGGTCAAACATGCTTGCAGGTGTTGACTTAATACGTAAAATTCATAAAAGTGGCAGTTTTTGCCTTACATGCCCTTTATTACTAAATGCAGAAGGAATAAAAATGGGAAAAACAGTAAATGGAGCTTTATGGCTAGATCCTAAAAAAACTAGTCCATATGAATTTTACCAATATTGGAGAAATATTCGTGATACTGAAGTATATGATGTTTTAAGGATGCTTACTTACTTACCTATGGATGAGGTAAAAAGGTTATCTTTACTTGAAGGTGAGAAAATAAACGAAGCAAAGAAAATAGCAGCATATGAAATTACAAAGCTTATACATGGTAAAGAAGAAGCTGATAAAGCAAAACAAAGTGCTGAGGCTTTATTTGAGAATCAAAATAATTCAGATAATATGCCAACATTTAATTTAACTGATGATATGTTAAGTGATAATACTATATCTATTCTTGACATACTAGTTAATTCAAAAATATCTCCTTCTAAAAGTAATGCAAGAATTTTAATAGAACAAGGTGGAATTTCAATTAATGATGAAAAAGTAACAGATACAAAATATGTTATTAACATAGATAACTTTAATGATAATTATTTTATACTAAAAAAAGGAAAGAAAACTTTTATAAAAATAATATTCAAAGTATAAAGAAGTAGCTAAAAACTACTTCTTTATTATTTGTATTCCTGTATAATAATGTTTTAAAATTTGAGAATAATTATAACCTGAATTTGCCATAGCATTTGCCCCATACTGACTCATACCTACTCCATGTCCCCAACCTTTTGTCGTAAATACAATATTATTTCCATTTTCTGAAACTGTAAAATCTGTAGATCTTAGTCCAAGTAATGTTCTTATCTGAACACCTGTAAATTCCTTACCTGCAATCATAATACTATTTACTCTTCCACCTGTAGTTTGACTATTTATTGATATCTGAGATATTGAAGTTAAATTTACACCTAACTTATTTGATATTTCTTCCTTAGACATAGTTTTAGTAGCATTAAAAAATTTTGTTCCTATATCCCATTTACTATCCACACTTTTAAGATATGGAGCTGAATAATTCCATACATATATAGGATCTTCTGTTTTTCCATTACTTGTAGAAAAATATACTGCATCAATATAACTACCATTATATGTCATTACTTCTCCACTAGTGCTAAGAACTGCATTTTTTACTTTATTGTAATAAGCATCATATGAGTTTTGCCACATTGCTTTTAATTCATCATTTGTTTTATATACTTGATCTGATGTTGTAGCTGTAAGTACTGCTCCCATTGATGTTTTCTTTAATGCATATGTTCTTGCAGCAACCGCTTGTGCTTTTAGAGCTTCACTATTAAATAGTGCAGGCATTTCTGAGCCTACTACTCCTATAACATAATCTTCTAAAGCAATGCTTATTGTTTCACCTGAATTTAATCTAAGTAATATGCTTCTTCCTTGATTTGTAACTTGTGAAGTATCTTTACTTGTAACATTTTGATTATTATTTGCTTTTTCTGAACTTTTGTTATTAGTGTCTCTTCTATTTACTAAATCACTAACTTTTGCCAAGTTATTAGTATTATTTGTAGAAGTATCTTGAACTAATCTATTATCTAAGTCTTCATCTTGAATATTTTCTTCATTATTATTATCTTTTATTTTTTCTTCATCAGGAAGTGTATCTTGAAATATTGCTTCTTTTCCTAGTATATTCTTTTCTTCATCACCAACTTGTGCAACTAAATCTGTTTCTTTAATACTTTCTGCTTTTACATTTGGTCCTATAAGCTGAGATAAAGCAAATGTACCTATTATTACGCCATTTAAAACTAACATTATTGTTGCATCTTTTATAGAGCTTAAATTCTTTTTTACATATTCTTTTATACTAGATGATATATCTTTTACTTTATCTTTATATTTACCGAAATCTCCAAATTCATATTCAAATGGATAATCTGCATATACTACAAATTGTTTTTCATTATTTATTATTTCTAACTTATGACATACTCTTATATAATTCATAAAAAATTCCATTCCTTTCTCGCTTCGCTCAAAGGCACACATAGGTATGAAAGCCTTGAAGCTGAAGCATT
>CANRGL010000061.1 GCA_947630145.1 uncultured Clostridia bacterium
AAGTATAACATATTCATGTATGAAATCCTACATTTTTATATTGTAATTTTCCTACATTTTTATTATATCATTAACAGTATATCCCTAATAGTATTAATAGTAACGATAATCGTTATAATAATCTTAGCTGCAGTAGTAATACTAACATTAAGTAAAAATAATCCAGTAGAAAGTGCAAGAAAGGCAAGATTTATGGAAGATGTAAGAAGTTTCCAAGATGAACTAGCACTAAGCGTATCAAAGGATTATGTGACAAAAAAAGAAAATAGAAATGAAAAGTTTAATGCGACATCTGATGGTATGAAAGAATATATTCCAAGTTTAACAGATGATTATAAAGATAAACTAAAAGTAGTAGATGATGAATTAATGTATGTAGAAGAAAACGTAACAGAAAATGAGCAAAAATGGTTAGAGGAATTAGGAATAGGAACAAAGAAGGAAAATTTTGCAAAAAAAGTAGAAGAAGATCCAACAACATATTATGGACAGTATGTAACAAATTATACAACAGGTCACAGTGAAACAGAAAATGCAGTAGAAAAATGGCAAATATTTCATTCAGATGGAGAAAATATATATTTAATAGCAGATGATTATATAATGCATGATAATGCTCCAAGAGGGAGAAATAATACAGGGCTAACTAGAGATACATCAAAATATTGCATAGGATTTGGAGATGTTGTAAATGATTATACAGGTTCACAAGATATAATAAATGAATCAAAAGCAAAAAAATGGATAAGTTGGGTAGATAGTTATCCTGATAGTACAAATAATAATATAAAAGCAGTAGCATATATGTTAGATACAAGTGAAAATGTATGGGGAAAATATGCAGGAAGTATGGCAGAATACGCAATAGGAGGCCCAACACTGGAAATATTTGTAAAATCATATAACAAAACACATGAAGAAAAACTCGCATGTGAAGAAATGGATGAAAATGGTTATAAAATAAAAATTGGAAGTGGAAGTTATAATACTTATATATCATCTGATTTGCCAAGTGATGGAGAATTTAATAAATTATATGTAATATCAGAAACTACTAAGTCAAACAGTATGTGGCTCGCTTCTCCATCTGCTAAGCGGAAATCGGACAAATGATGAATTTAGGGCATAGTGGCTCTATTTCTGGTAATAATTATGCCGACACTGTCAATAGCTATTCTTTACGTCCTGTAGTTTGTCTAAAATCAGATGTTTTATTAAAAGAAGTATCAGGTGGATATGAAATAGAATAAATTGTAACTAAAATGTAACGTAAAAGTAATCAAAATGTAGTTGAAATATAAGTGATTATTAGGTATAATGTACTTGACTAATATTATGTGAGTAAAAATACAAATGAGGTGATATAAATGAAAGATTTTTTTAAAAATGAATGGAAATTATTCTTAGATGACATGCAAACTTTAGGTGAATTCTTTTTGCAACCAGTAACATTTAGTCCAAAACCTTTGCAATTACAAGCATCTATAGAGGAAAGAGAACAACAAGTTGAAGTGCAAAATGTAGGAATATGGCAAAGCTTTAAACAAGGATGTGCAAATGCAAAAGAATTTTTGACACAACCAGTTACTTTTAAATAAAAATAAAAAATAGCGATAGTTTTTTGACTGTCGTTATTTTTAAATTTTGCTTAATTATGGTAAACTAAATCTTTAAGTATTATTTTGAAATTAACAAAAAAACGTTATTTTATACTTTTTTGACATATAAATGTAATAAAAATAATATATTACTGTTATTGTTTTTTTTTGACAAATTATATATAATTAAAGTACGAGTTGTAATAATTTTATTATTAACAAATGAGGTGTGTATATGAAAGATTTTTGGAAAAATGAATGGAAACTATTTTTAGAAGATTTAAATAGTATAAAAAATATGTTTTTAAAAATATTTGGTGGAAAAAAAGATTATTTAATGCTTGATTCAGCAAGTACTACAGAAGAAGTTCCACAAAATGATATGTTAGAAGAAACTATTACTCCTACAGTTCAATATGAACCTGATGCAATAGATCATAAAGTAACTGCATATTTTGGAGAGAACCTTGATGAATTAAGACAAAATGTTGCTGGAGAAAAAACACAACATCAAGTCTTAAGAGAATATGCACAATTTTTCAAACCATATAATGAATCTCAAGAAATGTGTAATAGTGCTTTTAGAAAATATTATGATAGACATGCATTGAAAATTGCTACAGAGGAATTGCCAATTGCACAAGCAAGAATAATTCAAAATAATGTTGATTTATTTATAAAAGGTCAAGAAGTATTTGGCGAAAATGGTCAATTTATAGACTCTAGAGTAGATTCTATATTTGAAAAGGTTGGAATTAAGGAAGTTGAAAAAGCTGTAAACATATTACATGATAATGCAGAAGAAGGTGGCGTTAATACTCAAGGTGAAAGACTTATGGCTGAAGTATTAACATATATGGTTGACAATGGAATTAAAGTTGACAAAACTACTGATTTAATGCAACCAGTAAAATTAGTTTTAGAAGAAAAATTAAATGATGTTCATACAGATCTTAGAAATCATGATGATTGGAATGATGAATATCAAGCATTACTTTCACAAGAAAGAAAGTATTTATATGCATTAAATAGAATAGAACAATATGAAACTGAACAAAGAATCTCAGAATTTGAACAAAAAATAAGTGATGAAGAAAAACAAGTTCAGGAAGCTAGTATAAATTCAGCTGAAGAAGTTGTTGAACAAACAGTATAAATTATTGATTGAAAATAGATAACAAAAAAAATGGCTTAAAAAGCCATTTTTTGTTGTAAATTTGTTTGCTAATTATTTATTTTTAATCGTTTCTACTTTAACATAATTTTATCGCTTATACAAATCTTATCAATATATTCATTAGCAATACGCAATACTTTTTTTACTTGAGTTTTTACTTTATCACTTTTAAAGTACTTCATTATTTTTTCGGTAAGCTTTTCTAAATAATTCATATCTTTTAAATACTTTAATGAATATTTAAAATTAAAATCATACATATAACCAAAACATACAATTATCTGGTCTGCATTTGTATGTACATTTTTGTAATCAATGATACTCTCATTCATAAATTGCTCTAGTGCTGTATCATTTATTGTATCGCAATCAAAATCTGAATACCAAAATGTGCTTTTAAAATCATAATTACAAAAAGTATAATAAATATCTAATTTATCAGCATCCCTTATTATTTTAGAAAATAATACTTCATCTTCTGATAATCCTTCTTCTATCTTTAATGTACTATGATTTAATATTGCAGATCTTATTATTTTATAGTATTTTTTATCAATATTAAATTTATCTATTAACCCTTCGTCAAACAAAACTTCTACACCTAACTTAGCATGATTTACAGAAACTCTATCATTAAATGTGTTATATAGCTTTGTTTGTTTAAACCTACCTATGTCATGAAATAGGCCTATTACTTGTGCTAAATTTACATACTCTTCAGGTAAATTTAAATTTCTAGCTATTTTTTCGCTTACCTGTGTAACTCTTTTTATGTGTTCAAATTTTAATTTGATTTTTTCATTAGTACAATCAAAACTTTTGACATATTCGTCAAATTTTTCATTTACAAAATTTATATTTATCATTATTACACCTCTAATTAATTTTTAAAGTTTATTTAATTAATATAATTAATTTATTAATTTATTAATTTTCTGTATTGTTTTATATTATATCACTTGATTAAATTATTTTCAAGTTTATATCATATTTAAGTTTCGGGATTTTTTAAAAAAGTTATCCACAAAAATATTACAATTGTGTTAAATTGAATAAAAATATGGAA